>JAVEEB010000417.1 GCA_030840665.1 Frankiaceae bacterium
GCGATCATCGCGGCGATCATCGCCGTCGCGCTCCTTGGTCATTCAGGGGGTGGCGGCACACCCAAGCCCACGCCGACGACGTCGCGGGCCACCCCGACGGCCGTCTCCTTCGACCGGAACGCCTACGTAGGCCGCCCGTACGCTGAAGTCGCCGCCGCACTGACCGCCAAAGGGCTGGTCCCGAAGCGTCAAACCGTGAGCAACGCCAGCGCGCCAGATACCGTGGTCGATATCGGTAACGGACCGTTCCAGCACAACGATGTCGTCACGGTGACGGTCTCCACAGGTCCGGCGGCCACTCAAACGGCCGTCGGAAACGGCACGCCAGGCGAAAAGGGCCCGGGCGGCAAAGATCACAAGAAGGGCAAAGACTAGTGGTCGACTTACACGAGCCACGGCTGCTCGGCGGCCGCTACGAGCTCGGCGGTCCCATCGGCCACGGCGGCATGGCAGACGTTCACGCGGGTCACGACACCCGCCTGGGCCGGGCGATTGCCGTGAAGATCCTCAAGGCCGACCTGTCGAGCGATCCGCTCTTCCACTCCCGCTTCCGCCGGGAAGCACAGTCGTCGGCGGCGCTCAACCACCCGTCCATCGTGGCCGTCTACGACACCGGCGAGGACGAGACCGGCCCCATCACGCAGCCCTACATCGTGATGGAGTTCGTCGACGGCCGGACCTTGCGCGAGGTGCTGCACGAGGAGGGCCGGCTCATGCCGCGCCGCGCCCTCGAGATCGGCGCCGAGATCTGCTCCGCGCTCGAATACAGCCACGAGCACGGCATCGTGCACCGGGACATCAAGCCCGCGAACGTGATGCTCACGCGCACGGGCGCCATCAAGGTCATGGACTTCGGCATCGCCCGTGCCGCCTCGCAGGCCTCCGTCAGCGTCACGCAGACGGCGGCTGTCCTCGGCACCGCGCAGTACCTCTCCCCGGAGCAGGCGCGCGGCGAATCGGTCGACGCCCGCAGCGACATCTACTCACTCGGCTGCCTCATGTACGAGCTCGTGACCGGCCAGCCGCCGTTCATCGGCGACTCTCCCGTCGCCGTGGCCTACCAGCACGTCCGGGAGCAGGCGCTGCCGCCGTCGCAGCGCAATGCCGACGTCCCGCCCGCGCTCGACGCGATCATCATGAAGGCGATGGCGAAGAACCCCGCCAACCGCTACCTGACCGCGGGCGACATGCGTACAGACATCGAGCGCGCCCTTTCCGGGCGTCCCGTCGAGGCCACCCCGCTGCTGGGGCCGCCGTCGGACGAGACCGTGATGATGGGCGCGGCCGTCGTCCCGACGCAGCGCCCCGAGAGCCACCGCGGCCGCCCGTTCGTGTACCTGCTCTTCGTCCTGCTGGTGATCGGCGTCTTCTTCGGTGCGTACAAGCTGATCTCCCACGCGCTGGCGACGAAGCCGGTCGCGACGGCGAGCGTCCCCGACGTCAAAGGCAAGACGGTCGCGGCCGCCAAAGCGGCGCTGACGGGCGCCGGCTTCGTGAACGTCACGGTCACCAACCAGACGGATCCTGTCCTCGCCGCCGGATTGGTCATCGCGCAGGATCCCGTCGGCAACTCGACGGCGGCGCTCGACCGCCCCATGGTGCTCACCGTCTCCACCGGTGCTGAGCAGGTCGCCGTGCCGACGATGGTCGGCCAGTCGAAGGACGCGGCGTCCGTCGCGCTGCAGACCGTCGGGCTGAAGCCCAAGTTCGTCGTCGTCACGTCCGACCAGCCCAAGGACCAGGTGCTGAGCGTGCAGCCGCTGGAAGGCACGAAGGTCGGCCGCGGTTCGACGGTGACCCTCACCCTCTCCAAGGGCCAGAACACGGTCCCGATCGTGATCGGCTCCAACCGCGTCGACGCCACGAAGACGCTGCAGGCAGCCGGGTTCCTGGTGAAGCTTGTGGGCGTCATCGATGACACGAGCCCCGAGGGCACGGTCATCGACCAGAACCCGCAGCCCAACTCCGACGCGCCGCCGGGGAGTGTGGTGACGATCACGTACGCGAAGCCGTCACCGCCGACGCCGACGCCGACGCCGACCACCGCCACTCCGACGCAGTCGGCCACGGACACCCCGTCGCCGTCGCCAAGTGCCACGGTGACGGCTTCGGCGACTCCCTAGCAGGGCTAGTCGCCGGGGGCCCAGCGGCTGCCCACACCTCGATCAGCCCGACCGCCGTCGCGCGCCGGCGTCACTGACATCTGGCTGATGGCGGGACGACGGCCTTGGGCTGATGCCGGGCCGGCGGGGATGGGTTTCTCAGCCGCCGATGGCGGCGAGGCGCCGGCGCTCGACGTCCGCCGCCAGGGCGGGCGCCTTCGCGACGGCGGAGTCATCGCCGCAGGAGGCGAGCCAGTTCGCGAGCATCAGGTGGCCGCCCTGGGTGAGCACGGACTCCGGGTGGAACTGCACCCCCTCGATCGGCGCCTCCCGGTGCCGGATCGCCATGATCACGCGCGATTCCGTGGTCCAGCCGGTGGCCTCGAGCTCGTTCGGCATCGAGTCCGGTTCGATGGCGAGCGAGTGGTAGCGGGTGGCCGTGAAGGGATCGGGCAGCCCGTCGAGCACACCCACGCCGAGGTGCGTCACCTGGCTGGTCTTGCCGTGCAGCAATTCCGGGGCGCGATCCACCGTGCCGCCGTACGCGGCCCCGATCGCCTGGTGCCCCAGGCAGACGCCGAGGAGGGGGACGTCGTGCTCGGCCGCCCAGTGCACGAGGGCAATGGAACAGCCCGCCTCTTCCGGCGTGCCGGGCCCGGGGCTGATCAGGACGCCGTCGACCCCGAGGGACGGGACGTCGCGGGGGGCGACGTCGTCATTGCGGCGGACGACGCACTCGGCGCCCAGCTGGCCCAGGTACTGCACCAGGTTGAACACGAAGCTGTCGTAGTTGTCGACGACCAGAACGCGCATCAGTTGCTCCCCTTCGCCGCCGCGGCCTTATCGCGGTCCTCGGCGACGAGCACCCTGCGCAGCACCTTCCCGATGATGCTGCGCGGCAGCTCGTCGCGAAACTCGATAACGCGCGGCACCTTGTATTTCGTGAGTTCGCGCCGGCACTGCGCGAGCACGTCGTCCGCGGTGACCGTCGCCGCCGGTGCCAGCACGACGAACGCCTTCACGATCTCACCGAACTCGCCGTCGGGCACGCCGACCACGGACACGTCCTCGATCCCCGGCAGCCGGCGGATCGCCTCTTCGACCTCGGTCGGATACACGTTGAAGCCTCCCGAGATGATGAGCTCCTTGATCCGGTCGACGATCGAGAAATAGCCGTCGGCGTCCATCACGGCGATGTCGCCCGTGCGGAGCCAGCCGCCGTCGACGAACGCGGCCGCCGTCTCCTCCGGCTTGTTCCAGTAGCCCTTCATGACCTGCGGGCCGCGTACGAGCAACTCGCCCCGATCCCCAGCCTGCACAGGAGAAGTGGGGGCATCCGGGTCGACGATCCGCGCCAACGTGCCGGTCAGCGGCAGACCGATCGTGCCGATGCGGTCGCGGCCGTCGACGGGGTTGACGTGGGTGACCGGGGAGCACTCGGACATGCCGAAGCCCTCGACGACATGGCCGCCCGACAACGCTTCGAACCCCTCCTGGATCTCGCGCGTCAGCTTCATCGCACCCGAGATGCAGTAGCGGATCGAGCGCAGGTCGTGCTTGCCGACATCGGGTGAGTCCGTGATTGCCTTGTACATCGGCGGAACGCCCATGAAGATCGACGGCCGCCATTTGTCGATCGCCGCGAACGTCATCTGGATGTCGAAGCGGGGCAGCATCACCAGGGTGCTCATCAGCGCCATCGCCAGATTCATGCAGCCCGTCATGCCGTACGCGTGGAACATCGGCACGACGGCGAGGACCGGCTCCACGCCCACACGCGCCTCCGGCACCCACAGCCTGGCCTGATACGCGTTCGCCACGAGGTTGGCGTGTGTCAGCATCGCGCCTTTGGCGACGCCCGTCGTCCCACCGGTGTATTGCAGGGCCGCCAGGTGCTCCCGCGCGTCGAACTGTGCTTGCGGGGCTCGCTTTTTCGACCTGGCCAGCACGTCCCGGAACTGCAGCACCGGGGCGTCGCGGGGGATCGGGAGGCTGATCGCCGCGCGCCGCCCCCGGATCGACGGCAGCGGGAGGTGCAGCAGCAGACGCTTGACGGTCGGCAGGTAGTCGGGGATGGACGTCACGATGACGTGCCGCAACGGGGTTTGCTCGCGGACCTCCGCCACCTTCGGATACGCCATGTCGAGGCACACGATGACGACCGCCCCCGAGTCCGCCAGCTGATGGCGCAACTCGCGGGCCGTGTAGAGCGGATTGCAGCTGACCACGACGGCGCCGATGCGGGCGGCCGCGTAGAACGCGATGACCATCTGCGGGCAGTTCGGCAGCGCGAGCGCCACCCGGTCGCCCGAGCGGACGCCGAGTTTCGTCAGCGCCGCGCCGAACCGGTCGACGGACTCCTGCAGTTCGCGGTACGTCAGGACCGTCCCGAGAAACGCAATGGCCACCGTGTCCGGGAAGGCCGCGACGGCATCGTCCAGCAGCCGCGTCAGGGGCACGCTCGGGAAGTCGAAATCCGCCGGCGTGTCCGGGTTGTACGCCGCCAGCCACGGCCGCGAGTCGTCGCGCGTCATCAACTCTCCGCTCTGGTGCCGTCGGCGCGGGTGTCAGCTCGTGCGGGGGGTCAGCTCGCGCGGGTGTCAGTTCGCACGCATGTTAGTCGCCCAGAGCGGTGCCTGGCTGTCAGGACGGGCTCACACCGGCCGGGTCGACGGTGACGTCGTTGAACGGGAGCCGGGGCTCCACGAAGGGGAACACCACAAAGAACAGCAACGCCAGGACGGCAGCGAGGAGGAGCACGCAGCCCAGCACCTTCGCGCCACGCCCGCCGGGCAGTTGGCGCCAGATCCAGCCGTACATCTCAGCCCTTCGCGAGAACGTCGGGAGGGCCGTCGGCAACGGGCCTGCGCTGGTCCAGCTCGGCGTACACGATGAGTCGTTGGCTCGCGGAGTACTTCGGGTTGCACGTCGTCAATGTCAGGAGCGCCTTCGTGGGCTGTTCGTTGCCGTGGTGCGGCACGGGATTGATGACGTCGGTTGCTGTCGGCGGGACGACCTCTGAGGAGGTCACCCGGTAGACGAACCAGTCCGTCGCCGTCTGGACGACGATCGGGTCGCCGGGCTTCAGCTCGTCGATGCGGTTGAACGGGGCGCCGTACGTGGTGCGGTGGCCTGACACGACGAAGTTGCCGATGTCACCCGGGAACGCGGAGCCGGGGTAGTGGCCGGGGCCGCGCTTGAGGTCCTCGACACCGACGCCCTGCACGATGACCTTCTGGTAATCCGCCCCGAAGCGGGGGATGCGCAGGACGGCCAGCCCCGAGCCGATCGGCACCTGCGTGATGTCGAAGACCGGGGCCTTCACGGGCGGCGTGGTCGAGGTGCCCGGCGAGGGGGACGGGCCCTGCGTCGGTGTCGCCGCTGACGACGCGGCGGCCCAGGACTGGTTGAGCGCCGCCCGCAGGTTGTCCTGCTGCGCCGCGGTGTACAGGCCGGTGCCCCACAATTCGTACGCGCCGAACAGCAGCACGATGACGCCGGCGGTGACGAGCAGCTCGCCGAGCGCGCTGATGGCGCGACGCGCAGCGTTCATCGCGCGACCTGCGCGTGCGTCAGGGCCAGGGCTTCCGTGTACGCCGGCATCGGCAGGTCCCGCTTCGTCGTGACTGTGTAGCCAAGACCGTATGCGGCCACGTACTCCTGGAAGATCTGGACGTCGCGTTCCGCCGCGAGCGAGGTGCGCAGCTGCTGGGGGTCGCCGATGGCGGCGACGACGAACGGCGGCGAATACACGCGGCCGTGGAGCAGCAGGGTGTTGCCGACGCAGCGCACGGCGCTGGTGGAGATGACGCGCTCACCCATGATGGTCATCGCCTCGGCCCCGCCCGCCCAGAGCGCGTTGACCACGGCTTGCACGTCCTGCTGGTGCACGACGACGTCGTTCGGGCCCGCGCCGCGGGGCAACGGCCGACCGGGTTTGAGCGGCGCGTCGTCGAGGCTGACGACGAGGCCGGGGCCGTGCACAGCGCTGACGCCGGCGGCTGCGCTCACGGGTGCCGCAGCGGCCTGCGCGGCGCGTACGCGTGCGTCGCCCGCCGCGGCGGCGCGCGCCTCGGCGTCCATGGTGGCCCGTAGCGCGGAGAATTCGCGCTGGGCTTCGGCGGCGCGTTGCTGCTCGCGGGCGATGAGATCGGTCACCCGTCCGCGGTCGTTGCGGAGGTCGTGACCCTGTGACGCAACCGCGCTGGTGGTGAACAGCAGGCCTGCGGCGGCAGCGACGAGCGGCACGGCGGCCCGCCATACCCGCATCAGTAACCTCCCGAAGTCCGACAGCGAATACGCTAACGGCTGACCAGACCCGGAGCGTACGTCCCGGGCCGACGAAAGGGTCCGCACTGTGCCTGAATCCAAAGGCCGCAAGAAGCCCGCGTACACCCCGCCGCCCACCGCGGTGAAGGTGCGCAAGCGGCGCGCATGGATTGCCCCGGCGATGGCGGTCTGTTTCGTTCTGGGGATTGCCTGGCTGACGGTGTGGTACATCGCGCAGCCGCATTGGATGGTCGGCGGCAACATCAACCTCGGCATCGGCTTCGGGCTGCTGCTCGTCGGCTTCGCGCTCGCCACCAAATGGGAATGACGCCGACCCGGCGCCTCACAGGCGTGTAGTTCCAACCATGTCATTCGATCCACAGGGTTCATCCACAGTGTGGACAACCGACGGGCATGTGCGCTGCGCCGTTGCCTGGTCTCACGTGGTCGCCTTCACGGCGATCGCCGTGACCTGCCTGGGGGCCGGCTTCGCCACGCCCGTGGCGGGGCGCGTGCTGTTGTGGGTGGCCGGCGCCGCGGCGGCCTGTATCGCCGCCCGGGATGCGTTTGTACGCCCGACGCTCAGCACTGACGACCGCGGCGTCGTCCTCGTACGCACCTGGCGCCGTGAGCGGTTCGCGTGGGGGGAGATCGACGCGGTGCGCCCGTACGAGCACCGGCGCCTGCGGGCCTTGGAGCTCGACGCGGGCGAGAGTCTCGTGCTGGTGCCCGCCCGGCGTCTCGGCGCCGATCTAGCGGACGTCGTCGACGCTCTGCGTGCCGAACGGCTGCGCCACCGGGGTTGAACCGCCGAGCAGCGCATGCTGCTCGTGCACCCGCGTCTGGACGACGAGCACCAGGACCGCCAGGAGCGAGACGACCGCGGCGGGGTGGGCCCAGCGCCGCGCGCTCTGCGGCGCATACGAGAACGCCCACGTCAGCAGGGCGCCCGCGATCAGGCCGCCGATGTGCGCGCGCCAGTCGATGCCCGGCACCAGGAACGTGAAGACCAGGTTCAGGCCGAGCATGCCGAGGATCGGGCCGGCGTCGAGACGGAG
>JAVEEB010000460.1 GCA_030840665.1 Frankiaceae bacterium
CGAGGACGGCTTCCTGGCGCTCGGCGTCCGTGACGAAGTACATCGACGTGTAGCCCTTGTCGAAGCGCATGCCCTCGGTGAGCTCGAGCTCGATGCCGAAGGTGTTGCTCTCCTCGACGGTGATGACGCCTTCCTTGCCGACCTTCTCCATCGCCTCGGCGATGTGCTTGCCGACGGTGGCGTCAGCGGCCGAGATCGTCGCGGTGGCGGCGATCTGCTCGGTCGTCGTGACCTGCTGCGCGAGGTTGAGAAGTGCCTCGGAGACGCGTTCGACGGCGGCTTCGATGCCCTTCTTCAAGGCCATCGGGTTGGCGCCGGCCGCGACGTTGCGCAGGCCTTCGCGAACCAGGGCCTGAGCGAGGACGGTCGCGGTGGTCGTGCCGTCACCGGCGACGTCGTCCGTCTTCTTGGCGACTTCCTTGACCAGCTCGGCGCCGATCTTCTCCCACGGGTCCTCGAGCTCGATCTCCTTGGCGATGGAGACGCCGTCGTTGGTGATCGTCGGCGCGCCCCACTTCTTCTCAAGGACAACGTTGCGGCCGCGCGGGCCGAGGGTGACCTTGACGGCGTCGGCGAGCTGGTTCATGCCTCGCTCGAGCCCGCGCCGTGCCTCCTCGTTGAAGGCGATCATCTTGGCCATTTGGGTGGTCCTCCCACAATTCGAGTCTGTGTAGTTGGCGACCCAGCAGTGCCCGCGACGGACGACAGGCGGCATCGGCCGCCTGTCTCACTCCCGGTTCAGGTGGCACTCGACTGTTGTGAGTGCCAACTCCAGGTTTAGCACTCGACCCCAGCGAGTGCAAGCGCCGGGGTCCGGGGGGACTCGGCGCGGACCACCTGCCGTGCTGGGCGCGGCGGCGAGAGGGACTCGTGGCTGGGGCCCATCTCATTTATGGGATGCCGCATCCCATAAATGAGATGTAGCCCGGGAGCGCATCTCCCGCAGGCACGGAACCAAACGGATGGGTCAGTGTCTCTGAGAGATGAGGAGGGGTGGATGGGGTCTGTGGGGACGCGTGATGAGGAGTTCAGTGAGTTCGTGCGGCTCCGGTACGACGGCCTCGCCCGCCTGGGCCACCTCCTCACCGGTGACCGTGGCCACGGGGAGGACCTGGCACAGGCGGCGCTCCTACGCACATACCGGGCTTGGCCTCGCATCACCCGACCCACCGCCGATGCTTACGTCCGCACGGTGATGGCTAACCTCGCGCTCCGTTGGGGCGCCCGGCGATGGCACGGAGAGCGCCCGACCGAGCTGTTGCCCGACCATCTCGCCGCCCCGGACGGCACCGCGCACAGCGACGAGGGTGACGCGATGCGCCGCCTGCTCGCGACGCTGCCCCCTCCGCAGCGGGCGGTGCTGGTGCTCCGGTATTTCGAGGACCTCAGCGAGACGGACATCGCCGAGACGCTCGGCTGTTCCATCGGCACCGTGAAGAGCCGCGCCAGCCGCGCGCTCGCCAGCCTGCGGTCCAGCGGGCTCCTCGACGACACGAACGAGAAGGAGCGTCATGGCTGACGACGAACGCATCCGCACCCTGCTGCGGGCCGCCGCTCTCGGCGAACCGTCCAGCGCGCCGGTCGATCGCCTCGTCGCGAGCGGTCGCCGGTCAGTACGCCGCCGCAGGATCGCCATCGCCGCGCTGACCGCGTGCGCGATCGCGGGCGTGGTCGTCGTACCGACAGTGTTGCTCTCTCACGACCCCCGCCCCAATTCGGCGAGCGGCCCGAAGACTCCCCACCCCGTCATGCCGCTAGCAACCGTGCCGGCCTACCCCACGACCGGTCCTGGCACGGCCGAGGCGCTGGCCCACGCGAAGTGGACCGCGCTGCCGCCGGCGCCGATCGAGTGGCGCGAAGTCCCGGCCAGTGTCTACACGGGCCGCGAGCTGCTGGTCTGGGGCGGCCTGACCGAAACGGGTCCGGTCGGCGACGGAGCGTCGTACGACCCAACGGCGCGCAAGTGGCAGTTGCTGCCGACGGCGCCGATCGGGGCACGCACCGGCTCGGCAACGGCATGGACGGGCTCACAATGGTTCGTCTGGGGGGGAAGGAACGGTTCCGACGCGCTGGCCGACGGGGCGCTGTACGACGCGGCCTCCGGCACCTGGTCGTCGCTGCCGCCGGGCCCGCTGTCGGGCCGCGGAGAAGCGACTGCCGTGTGGACGGGCAGCGAGGTGCTGGTGTTCGGCGGTTCCGGCGACATCGGGGGGGCGAACCCGACGGACGCGGCGGCGTACGACCCGGCGACGCGCGCGTGGCGCCTGCTGGGCCGCAACCCGGCGATGCCGGCGTACGACATGCATCAAGTCACGGCCGTGGCGGTCGGCCCCACGATCTACGTCGCCGACATGTGGGGTCGCACGGTCAGGTCCACCGACGGCAAGACGGTCACGGGCACGACGGCCGGCGTGGTGCTGTCGGCGTACGACGTGGCGTCCGACACGTGGGCCCCCGCGCCCGGGCCACCGCTGGCGGGTCACGGCGTGAACCAGCTGATCTGGACCGGCCGCGAGGTGATCGCCCCGGCCTCTCCGGGCTGGTGCGATGCATGCTCCGGCCTGGCGCCGATGAATGAGCAGGGCCACCGCTTCGCGCTCCCGGCGGCGGCGTGGGACGAGCTGCCGCACGGTCCGATCGATGACTTCTGGCCGACCGACGTCTGGACGGGGGCGGCGCTGGTCGCGCCGCCGACCGGCGGGATGTCGGGAGAGACGGTGATGCCGGGGGACGCCGCCGCCTGGGACCCGGTGAGGAATTCCTGGGTGCGGCTGCCGCGGGCGCCCGTGGGCGCGATGAACGCCGTCGCGGCGTGGACGGGAACGCAACTGCTCGTCTGGGGCGGCTACCGGAACAACGGTGGAGCCAGCCTCGGATAACCGCTTGACAGCAGAGTCGCCATCTCGAATACTTCGATTAGAGTAATCGAGATGGAGGATGCCGTGACGCGACGACGAGTGTCGAACCCGCTGGCTCTTGCCGTCCTCGGCTGCCTCGCGGAGCGGCCCATGCACCCCTACGAGATCTCCACCACGCTGCGCACCCGCGGCAAGGAGCAGAGCATCAAGCTCAACTACGGCTCCCTGTACGCCGTCGTCGAGTCCCTCCAGAAGCACGACCTCGTCCGTGCGCTCGAGACCACCCGCGACGGCCGCCGCCCCGAGCGCACCGTCTACGAAATCACCGAGGCCGGGGTCACCGAGTTCGAGGACTGGCTCGCCGAGCTGCTCTCCACCCCTGTACGCGACTTCACCTCCCTCGAGGCGGGCCTGTCCCTCATGGCGGGGCTCCCGCCGGACGAGGTCGCCCGCCTCCTCACTGAACGCGCGACGCGGCTGCGAATGGACCTGCGCACCATCGAGTCCTCGCTGTCGGTCGCGGCGGACATGTCGCTGCCCGACGTCTTCCTCGTCGAGAGCTTCTACCGCCGCACCATGCTCGAAGCCGAGTTGGGCTTCGTCACCAAGCTGGCCGACGACATCGCCTCCAGCAGCTTCTCCGGCACAAAAGTCTGGCGGCGACTGCACGAGCTGCGCGCCGGCGGCCTGACGTTCGAGGCGATCATGGCCGACCCCATCGGCCACCTCGGCGAGGAGGCGCGCGCACTGCTCGGGCCTCCGCAACAGGAACAGCCCCCCGGATAGCAAGAACCCCTGGCCGGTGCGCGAACACCGAACCAGGGGCCAACACCCGAGCCGAGACCGAAGATCCCGTCACGAGGCGCACTCATCACGATAGGCGCTCCGGTCTCGACTCCCCCACCAACACAAGGGAGTCCCATGTCCACAGCACAACCGACGGCGTTGTCCGCCGTCGACCTCGTCAAGACCTATCCCGGCGGCCGCGGCAAGCCGCGCATCCGCGCCCTCGACGGCCTGTCCATAGACGTCGCGGCCGGCACCGTTTTCGCACTCCTCGGCCCCAACGGCGCCGGCAAGTCCACCACCGTCCGCATTCTCGCAACGCTGTCCCGCGCCGACTCCGGTCGCGCGGTGGTCGGCGGGATCGACGTGACAAAAGATCCCGATGCTGTACGACGGGCAATCGGTGTCGTATCGCAGAAATCCTCGAGCGACCCGTTGGCGACGGCCCGCGAGAACCTCGTCCTGGCCGGCCGCATCCACGGCATGCCGCGCGACGCAGCCCGAAAGCGCGCCCAGGAATTGCTGTCCCGCTTCGCCCTCGAGGACGCGGCCGACCGGCTCGCGAAGACGTACTCCGGCGGCATGGCGCGCAAGCTCGACGTCGCCATCGGGTTGATGCACTCGCCCAGCGTGCTGTTCCTGGACGAGCCGACGACCGGTCTCGACCCTGAGGCCCGCGCTGGCATGTGGGACGAGATCGCGCGGTTGTCGACGAATGGCATGACCGTCCTGCTCACGACTCACTACCTCGACGAGGCCGACAAGCTCGCCGACCGGGTCGCGATCGTCGACGGCGGCCGCGTCGTCGTCGAGGGCACGCCGGAGGAGCTCAAGCGCGGCCTGCGCGGGGACACCGTGCAGGTGCAGCTCGCGGCGTCGGCTGCCGTGCCGGCGGGGCTCGGCGCGCTCCGTGGCCTGCCGAACCT
>JAVEEB010000486.1 GCA_030840665.1 Frankiaceae bacterium
GTGTAGGCGCGAAAGGCCTCGAGGGCCAACGCGACTTCATTGACCTGTTCATCCACGACTTGAGTCCCTGCTGATGAACTGTGCGGACCTGGACGCTCACGTCCGGTTCCGGCCTCGAACCAGGAGCCGTGATTGCCCCGCTCGTATGCGGAGTCGACGGCGTGAACGAGTGCCCAGAAGTCGGCGGGGTGGCGTCGGCCCTGCAGCAGCCGGTCGAGTTCGCGGAGCGAGACTGCTTGGGGTCCGTCGGCTCGCCAAACTTCGTACACGAGTGCCTGCCGCCGTGGCCATCGCCGAGGTGGGAGACCGTTGGTCCGGCGTACGTACAGCCGGTCGCTGCTCACAGCCGCCCCCCACTGACCGCGAAGAGGAGGTCGTCGACAACGTCCAGCGGTTCGTGGCGCAGTGCGGACTCGAGCGGCAATGCCGTAGCGCGTAGGTAGCGGACGGCGGCCAAGGACCTGGTCGGTCGTCTCGTTCGCTCGTCCTCAGTGACGGCGGGCTCGCGCTCGTGTTGCTCCACGCGGCAATGGTGGCACTCGCACGAAGTCCTCCAGTCAGTGGTCGGGGGTGGGGCCATCGATGTACAACGGCGCGAGTCGTTCTTCGGCCCGTGTAGAAGCGCCCGCCAATGGCGACGACTGCTGTAGACCTGATGTCATGCGATTCCGCCGCCACGGCATGCCGGAAGACGGGCCGGCCATCGTCGCGGAGCACCTTGCCGTCTAGCCGCTGCTCGACGCGGACGAGCAGCAGCACCTGCTGAACGACATCGACCAGCTGCTAGCGACGAAGACCTGGGAGGCGGCCCGCGACTTCGCTCTCGACGACGACCCACACACGTCTCTTCTTTACACCTGGCGGGCTAGCCAGCGTCCCGCTACAGCCCGTTCCTGCCGCCGCTGATCGAGGTCGGGACGCCAGGGTACGGCCCGGGACCGGAGTTGCCGGACGCGTGGACGTTCTGCACGACGTTGTCGATCGCCCGTACGCCGTGAGTGTTGTCATCCAGCATGAGCGCTCCGTCGATGATGTTCGGGGCGCAAGCCGCGGCTGCCTCGTCACCGATGACGACCAACCCCTGCGCGTCCTTGACGATGACGGAGCCGCCGATCGTGCTGCCGCAGATGCGAATGCTTCCGGGACCTCCGGTTGCCACCACGGACCCAGTCACGGTGACGTTTCGCAGGTTCAGCGATTCGCCCGGCCCCACGACGATCGAACCGTTCACCGTCATGTTCGAGAGGCAGGTGCTGCCGGCCGCGGACTTGATCCCGCCTCGCGGAGTCGTGGTCACCGTAACGGAGCAGACGACCGAGTGCGCGACCGTCGCGGTGCTGGGAAGGAAGTCGACGTCCCCCTGGTAGGTGGCCGTGACCACGTGCGGGCCGGCACCGAGTGAGCTGGTCGCGACCGACACTTGTTGGACGGTGGGACTGAGCGGCATGGTCTGCACCACCGCGCCGTCGACCGCGAAGGCCACGGAGCCGGTGGGCTGCCCCGCACCCGGCGGCGGCACGCTCACCGCAGCGGTGAACGTCACCACGTCACCGAAGCCCGTCGTCGCGCCGGGCGTAGCGGTCAGCGTGACGGTCGTTGGCGCGCGGTTCACCAACTGGCGCAGCATGGGGGAGGTGCTCGGTGAGAAGCTCGCGTTGCCGAGGTACTTCGCTGTCAGCGAGTGCACCGTTGTGGACAGCGTCTGGAAGCTTGCCGCGTACGAGCCACCAGCAAGGGTGCCGGTGGCAATCAGCGTGGCTCCGTCGTACAACTGAACTTGTCCTGTCGGTATCCCCGCGCCGGGCGCGACGGCAACCGTGGTGACTGTCAGCAGCACGGGTTGGCCGTGCACGCTGGGATTCGTCGCTGACATCAGCGTCGTTGTAGTGGCCGCGATCCGCACGACCTGACTCACCACCGAGGACATGCTCGGCCGGAAGTGCGAGTCGCCGGTGTAGCGGGCCTGGATCTGGTGGCTGCCGACGGAAAGAGCGCCGGTCGTCAACGTGGCCGTCCCGGCGACGATGGTGCCGGAGCCGATGAGGCTGGCGCCGTCGAGGAAGTCGACTGTGCCGGTCGGCTTTGTTGAGCCGCTCACCGCGGACACGGTTGAGCTGAAGGTCACGGACTGGCCGTACGTGCTCGGATTGACCGACGAGGCGACGGTCGTCGTCGAGCCGCAGCGGTTGCCCCACGCGCCAGTGGTGCGGGTCTTCGGCGTGCCGGCGTCGACAGTGTCGTCGGTGTCGTTGAACACGACCGTGTACTTGTCGGCGAACGGAATTCCCCAGCCGGCGCTGCTGATCTGGACGGAGTCGGGATGCCACGGCTGGTTGCCGAAGACGCCGCGCGAGCCATCGGACGACAGCGTCAGCGACTGCAGCTGACCCAAGTCCTTGCTGGGCAGCGTGACGAAATTGACGCCCCCGGCCTCCATGTGGCCGATGAACTCGGTGTCGACGGTCACCGACGACGTGCCGTCGCAGCCGGTGAGGGTGAACGTGATGTTGGAGTCCGTGCCGCCCCCGGCGACATCGAGCGTGGCCACCCTGATCGCGTACGCCTCGACCACGGGATGGAGCGGATCGTCCGCGGCCGTTGCCATGTAGACGTCGTCACGGGAGGCGACGAGGGCCGCCAGTTCGGCGATCTTTCCCTGCGTGGCTATTGGGGGCACGATCGGGAAGTCGATGTCGGCGATGATCCCGTCGGCGCCGGCGGTGATGAACGCGTTCATGTCGCTGGCGAGGTCGATCGGGTACGCATAGGGGATGGCGAACGTCGGCGCCTGGCCGGCTCGGACCCAGGACGCCTCCTCGATGCCCAGAAGGACGTTGGGCGCGAAGCCGTACCGCACTCCCAGCGACCCATTGCCATAGGCGATGTGCCCGTCGGCACCGAGACCCTTGAAGAAGTTGTAGATCTTCACCGGGTCGTTGTCGGCGTCGATCATCACCCCCTCGCGTGGACCGAGCGCAGGGATCAGCTGGCTGAAGATTGCGGAGTCATCTTCGGAGCCGACGCTGAAAATGACGTTGACGTTGACGCCGCCGAAATTGAGGTGGTCGTGCACCGCTTTCAGGAGCTTCGGGCCGTTCGCAGCAGTCGCCGCAGCGCTCTTGATGTCGAACGCGATCAGCGCCACGTTCTGGCCGGCGACAACCTTCGCGTGTACGAAGTCCAGCCAGCTCTCGACCGTGTCAGGCAGTCGGGTCGTGAGCAGCACGTGGTCGTGATACATGAACAACCCGGACGGCCCGGCGTGGCCGTTGATCTGCCCGTCAGACGGCGACATAGCGAGGTCGGTGAAGCTCATGACGTCGGGCTCCAGCGCGTTGGCCCCGGCGTCCAGGTCGCCGGTCACCTCGCTGAAGGTGTTCGGG
>JAVEEB010000020.1 GCA_030840665.1 Frankiaceae bacterium
GGAAAAACCGCTCGCGTGGTCGCGCTCTCCCGGTACCCTCATGGTCTCGGCGAGCGTGCCGATGAATCACAGACCCTGACAAGTCCGGACCCTTCGGCCACCCGCCTGCCTGGTCCACCCCACGTGACGGGAATGCCGCAACCCATGGCTGCTCCGCTTGATCCGGCCGCCCCCGAGGCGATTCCGGAGACCGACCGCGCGCTGAAGCGGCGGGTGTTCAGCCTCGCCGCGCCGATCGTCGGCGAGAACGTCTTCGAGCTCTCGCTCGACCTCGTCAACACCGGGCTCGTCTCGGCCCTTGGCGCGGCCGCGATCGCCGGGGTCGGCGCCTCGACCCAGGTGATGTTCATCTTGCTGAGCGCCCTCGGCGCGCTCGCGATCGGCACGTCGGTGCTCGTGGCGCAGGCGGTCGGCGCCGGCGACGTGCGCCGGGCCAGCCGCCTCGCCCGGCAATCGATGATGTGGAGCGTCGTCTTCGCGGCGCCTGTCGCGGTCGCCGGTTTCCGATACGCGCATTCGATCATCGGGCTCTTCGGACTCGCTCCGGATGTGGCCGCGGTCAGCACGTCGTACCTGAAAATTGCTATGGGTACGGTCGTTGTCCTCACCCTGCTCACGATCGGCGGCGGCGTGCTGCGCGGGGCCGGCGACTCGCGCACCCCCATGCGGGCGACGCTGATCGCGAACATCCTCAACGTTGTCCTGGCCGGCGCGCTGATCTACGGCTGGTTCGGGTTGCCGCACCTGGGCGTGGTCGGCGCCGCCTGGGCCACCTGCGCCGCTCGATCCGTCGCCCTGGTCATCGTCCTGCGGGCCCTGTGGCGCGGCCACGCGGGAGTGAGCCTGTCGGCGCCGACGGGCTGGCGGCCGGACCACCGCGTCGCCGGCCGGCTCCTCGCCCTCGGGCTGCCGACCGCCGGCGAGCAGCTGGTGATCTCCACCGGCTGGTTCATGTTCACGGTGCTGATCGCGCGCCTCGGCACCGACGCCCTGGCTGCGCAACGGGTCGCGATGTCCGTGCTGTCGTTGTGTTTTCTGCCCGGCTGGGGTCTCGGCATGGCGACGACCGTGCTCGTCGGGCAGAGCGTCGGGGCCCGGCGGATCGACATCGCGCGGCGAGTTGCCCGCATCACCTCGCTCTGGGCTGTCCTGTGGATGTCGGCGGCGGGCGTTCTCGTCTTCGCTTTCGCCGTCCCGCTGATGGAGGTCTTCTCGCGGAACCCCGAGGTGATCCACACCGGCGCGGCGACGCTGCGGGTGATGGTCTTCACGCAGCCCTTCTGGGGCATGGCGATGACATGCTCCGGGGCGCTGCGAGGGATGAGCGACACGCGGACGCCGTTGGTCGTGGAGGCAATCGGCAACTGGACGGCGATCGCGCTGGTGTGGGTCGCGTTGCGCAACTTCCCGATCACGCTGCCGCTGGCGTGGGGCGCGTACGTGCTGATGGGGCCGTGCATCGGTGGCTCGCTCTGGTACATGATGCGGCGCCGCGCCCGGCGCGTGCAGTCCGGTGAGGTGCAGATCTCCTTGCCGGAGTCGCGGGCGGAGATGCTGCCGGTCTAGTAAGTCGGGCCGGTGAGTGCGAGTGTCACAGGCATCGGGTTTCCGCGCCTTTCGAGGAGTCCATCATGGCCGGTTTCGTGCAGATCATCGAGTTCCAGACGTCCCGGTACGACGAGGTCAAGCAGCTCGCTGACGACTACCGCGACAAGCGGACCGCCGAGGCGCGCGGGCCCATGCCGCTCCGGAGCACCGTCACCCAGGACCGCAAGCGCCCGGGCGTCTACCTCAACATCGTGGAGTTCGAGTCGTACGAGGCAGCGATGGAAAACTCCAATCGTCCCGACACGAACGACTTCTCCCAGCAGATGATGACGCTGTGCGACGGGGCTCCGCGCTTCTACGACCTCGACGTCCTGGAGTCCTGGACGGTGTAGCTCGCGGCCGCCTCGGCGGCGGCTGACTCAGGTGACCGCAGCAAGCGGTTGATGTCCCGGACCGCGGCCGCGCCGGCGCGAGTCGCACCGATCGTGCTGGCCGACGGCCCGTAGCCGACGAGGTGCAAGCGAGGCTCGCGCGCGGCGCGGGTGCCGAGGAGCTTGATGCCGCCACCGGGCTCGCGCAGATGCAGCGGGGACAGGTGGTCGACGGCCGGCCGGAACCCGGTGCACCACAGGATCACGTCGGCGTCCTGGTGCGTGCCGTCGGCCCAGCGCACGCCGGCCGGGTCGATGGCGGCGAACATCGGCCGCCGGTCGAGGATCCCGCGCGCCCGCGCCGCCTCCGTCGCCTCGGTGCGCATGAGTCCGGTGGTGCTCACGATGCTCGGGAGCGCGCGGCCCTCGCGGGCGGCCGCGGCGGCCATTGCGACCGCCTGCCGACCGGCCGTCTCGTCGAAGGGACCCTCCCGCCAGACCGGCGTGCGCCGCGTCACCCAGGTGGTCGTGGTGATGTCGGCGATCTCGAGGAGCAGCTGCACGGCCGAGGCACCGCCGCCGACCACGACGACGTGTTTGCCTCTGAAGTCGGCGGCCGCGCGGTAGTCGACGGTGTGCAGCATCTGGCCGGCGAAGGTCTCGATGCCCGGGTAGTACGGGACGAACGGGCGGGTCCAGGTGCCAGTGGCGTTGACGACGGCCCGAGCGGCCCAGGTGCCGTGGTCGGTCTCGACGAGCAGCCGTTCGTGGCCCCCATCGCGGACGGCGGTCACGTGGACAGGTCGTCGTACAGGAAGCTCGAAAGTCCTTTCGTACAACGAGAAGTAGTCGGTCACGACCTGCGAGGCCGGGACGTCCGGCGGCGACGTCGTGAGGGCAAGTCCGGGCAGGTCGTGCAGCCGGTGCGTGCGGCCCAGCGTCAGCGACGGCCAGCGATGGTGCCAGGCACCGCCCGCAGTGCCGCCGCCGTCGAGGACGACGTAGGACCACTCGGTGCGGCTGAGGTGGTAGGCCGTCGAGAGGCCGGACTGACCGGCGCCGATGACGACGACGTCGATCGGCCCTTGGTTCACGTCTGCTGCAACAGGTCGCACTCCAGCGCTGTTCCGGACCGGCAGCGCCTACCCGACGGGCGAGCCGGGCGGTGACGTTGCGAGTCGCCCCGCGGCGGAGGGCCAGGACAGCAGGGCCGCCACGAGCGCGCCCGCGAACGTCAATGCGCCGTCCGTTGGGCGCCAGACGTTGTCCATGAGGAAACGCAGAACGCCGCTGGGGTGCCCCAGCACGGAGCCGGCCGGCACACCGAGGCGAATGAAGCCCCACG
>JAVEEB010000187.1 GCA_030840665.1 Frankiaceae bacterium
GCGATTCGAAGCGCTCAAGAAGCAAGGCCAGGCCGGCCAGACCCGCCTGACGCAGTACACCCGATACCTCACGGTCGCCCTCGGCATCCTGCAGTCCACGGCGATCATCGCCCTGGCCCGCAGCGGCCGGCTCTTCCAGGCAAGCGGCACGAACTGCACCCCCCTGCCGGACATCTCGATCTTCCGCGTCACCACGCTCGTGATCACGATGACCGCCGGCACGGCCGTCATCATGTGGCTGGGCGAGCTCATCACCGAGCGCGGTGTCGGCAACGGCATGTCACTGCTGATCTTCACGTCGATCATCGCCCGGGCGCCTGCACAGGGGATCGGCATCCTCAAGACCGCCAAGATCTTCGGCTCGATCGTCATCATCGCTATGGCAATCATGATCATCACTTTCGTGATCTTCGTGGAGCAGGCACAACGCCGCATCCCGGTTCAATACGCCAAGCGCATGATCGGCCGCCGGATGTATGGCGGCACGTCGACCTACCTGCCGATGAAGGTCAACCAGGCCGGCGTCATCCCGGTCATCTTCGCGTCGTCGCTGCTGTACGTCCCGTACCTGCTGACGAACCTGTTCGCCAACAAGACGACGGGCGTCGTCGGCTTCATCCAGCGCAACCTGATCAACACGAACTCCGGTAGCCCCAAGCCGGGCTACCTGATCGTGTATCTCGCGCTCATCTTCTTCTTCACCTACTTCTACGTGGCGATCACCTTCGACACGCGTGAAGTCAGCGACAACATGAAGAAGTACGGCGGCTTCATCCCCGGCATCCGTCCCGGACGGCCGACGGCGGAATACCTGGACTACATCCAGAGCCGGCTGACCTTCCCGGGTGCGCTCTTCCTGTCGATCGTCGCGATGCTGCCCTTCGTCGTCGCGTCGTTCTTCCCGGGGATCAGCGCGGGCGGCGACTTCCTGCTCGGTGGCACCGCGCTGCTCATCGTCGTCGGTGTCGGGCTGGACACGGTCAAGCAGATCGACAGTCAGCTGATGCTCCGCAACTACGAGGGTTTCCTCCGGTAGCCGGGTCCCTGCCACCTGGCGGGGACCAGCGCGGCGGCTCGGTGACCACCGAGTTCGCCGCCCCGGATGAGAGCAACGACCGATGAGAGCGACGACCCGACCATGATCCAGATCAAGTCGCCTGCCGAGATCGCCAAGATGCGTGTGGCGGGTCTCGTGGTCGGTCGCACCCTGGCCAAGCTGCGGGCGGCCGTCGCCCCCGGCGTCACCACGGCCGACTTGGACGCGCTTGCCGAGGAGTCGATCCGCGGCGAGGGCGCCACGCCCTCGTTCAAGGGCTACGGGCATCCGCCGTTCCCCGCCACGATCTGCGCGTCGGTCAACGAGGCGATCGTGCACGGCATCCCCCGCGCGAGCGTCGTCCTGCGCGAGGGCGACATCGTCTCGATCGACTGCGGCGCCATCGTCGAGGGCTGGCACGGTGATTCGGCCATCACCGTCGGCGTCGGCGAGATCGACCCGGAGTCCCAGCGCCTCCTCGATTGGACCGAGGCGGCGATGTGGCGGGGCATGGCGGCCGCTCACCTCGGTGGCCGCGTCGGCGACATCGGCAAGGCGATCGAGGAGTTCGTCCGGCCGTCGGGACTGTCGATCGTCGAGGAGTACGTCGGCCACGGCATCGGCACGGAGATGCACCAGGACCCGCCCGTCCACCACATCGCCCGCGCCCCCCGTGGGCCCAAGATCGTCGAGGGCCTCGTCCTCGCGGTCGAGCCTCAGCTCAACCTGGGCACGCGCCGCACGCGCCTCCTCGACGACGCATGGACTGTCGTCACGGCGGACGGCGCCCGCAGCGCCCACTTCGAGCACACCTTCACGGTCACAGCAGACGGCCCGATCGTGCTCACGGCGCTCGACGGCGGCGTGGCCGGTTTCGCCTCCGTCGCCGCAGCCTCCTAACCGCCCGCACCGGGCACCGTCGGCCCGGTTGGTAATCGAGAGCGGGACGCCGTACACTCGCTATTCGGCCCTGCCGCCGATGGCTCATGCCTGCCATGAGCCTGTCTTTTGTGCCAGTCACATCTAGACCGGTCAGCAGCGGGATCGTCCCAACCAGATCACCAGACACATCTATTACGCGCGGAGGATTGTGGCCAAGAACAAAGAGGCCATCGAGATCGAGGGCATCGTCGTCGAGCCTTTGCCGAACGCCATGTTCCGAGTGGAGCTGGAAAACGGTCACAAGGTGCTCTCACACATCTCAGGCAAGATGCGGATGCACTACATCCGGATCCTGCCGGGGGACCGTGTGGTCGTCGAGCTAAGCCCCTACGACCTCACCCGCGGTCGCATCGTCTACCGCTACAAGTAACCGATCCCGGACGCGCCGGCCGTGCGCCGGAACGTCCTCAGGAGAACAGGGCAGATGAAGGTCAAGCCAAGCGTCAAGAAGATCTGTGACAAGTGCAAGGTGATTCGTCGCCACGGCCGCGTCATGGTCATCTGCGAGAACCTGCGCCACAAGCAGCGTCAGGGTTAATTAGCAAGTCGTACAACGCGCCCATCCGCTCGTAACGAGCGGTTACCCCCGGTCGGAGGCCGGGGCCCTGGCTGGGCAGCTAGGGACGGGTTCGCGGCAGACCTCCGCCTCATTTGAAGGAGCACGAGCCCGTATGGCACGTCTAGTCGGTGTCGACCTCCCGCGCGAAAAGCGCGTTGAGATCGCCCTCACGTACATCTTCGGCGTCGGGCGCACCCGCGCCCAGGCGACGATCAAGGCGACGGGTGTCAACCCTGACATCCGCGTCAAGGATCTGAACGACGACGACATCCTCAAGCTGCGTGATCACATCGAGGCGAACTACCGCGTCGAAGGTGACCTCCGTCGCGAGGTGGCATCCGACATCCGCCGCAAGGTCGAGATCGGCAGCTACCAGGGCATCCGGCACCGCCGGGGCCTGCCGGTGCACGGCCAGCGCACCCACACGAATGCGCGCACGCGCAAGGGTCCGCGCCGCGCCATCGCCGGCAAGAAGAAGCCCGGCAAGAAGTAATACGTCCGCCCGGATACCAGGAGACTGCGAAGAATGCCCCCAAAGACACGCACCCAGGCGGCCGCACCTAAGAAGGTTCGCCGCAAGGAAAAGAAGAACGTCGCGCACGGTCACGCGCACATCAAGAGCACCTTCAACAACACGATCGTGAGCATCACGGACCCTCAGGGGAACGTCATCTCATGGGCCTCGTCGGGCCAGGTCGGGTTCAAGGGCTCTCGTAAGTCGACTCCGTTCGCCGCACAGCTCGCCGCCGAGGCGGCTGGTCGCAAGGCGCAGGAGCACGGCATGCGCAAGGTCGACGTTTTCGTCAAGGGTCCCGGCTCAGGCCGCGAGACCGCGATCCGCTCGCTGCAGGCCACCGGCCTCGAGGTGGGCTCCATCCAGGACATCACCCCCGTCCCGCATAACGGCTGCCGTCCGCCGAAGCGGCGCCGGGTCTGATCGAGAAGTCGGAGAGAGAACACACGCATGGCTAGGTACACAGGCCCGGACTGCAAGCGCTGCCGCCGCGAGAAGATGAAACTCTTCCTCAAGGGCGCCAAGTGCGAATCACCCAAGTGCCCCATCGAAATCCGCCCCTACCCGCCGGGCGAGCACGGCCGCGGGCGCTCCAAGGACAGCGAGTACTTGCTTCAGCTTCGTGAGAAGCAGAAGGCTCGCCGCATCTACGGCGTCCTCGAAGGCCAGTTCCGTCGTTACTACGACGAAGCGAGCCGTCGCCCGGGCAAGACCGGCGAGAACCTGCTCCAGCTGCTCGAGCGTCGCCTCGACAACGTGGTGTACCGAGCGGGCTGGGCCCACAGCCGCGACATGTCGCGTCAGCTGGTCAAGCACGGTCACATCCTCGTCAACGGCAAGCGCGTCGACATCCCGTCGTACCTCATCAGTGAGAACGACATCGTCGAAGTGCACGCCAAGTCGCACGACCTGACGCCGTTCGTCATCGCCCGTGCGGAGGCCGGCTCACGCGGCGTCCCCGCCTGGCTCGAGGTCATTTCCGCCCAGATGCGGATCCTCGTGCACGCGCTCCCGCAGCGCGGTGCGATCGACACGCCGGTCCAGGAGCAGCTCATCGTCGAGCTCTACTCCAAGTAGCAGTTCGCACGACAGTTTTTTGTACGACGAGCAAACGCTTGCGGCGGCTTCCGTCGCCGCAAGCGTTCCGCTCAGTGGCACAACCCCGTACGTCCGTTCCAAGAGCGCAGCGTCATATGAAGGTCGCTGCAGAACAGGAAGCCCTCAGTGCTCATCGCACAGCGCCCGTCCCTGACCGAAGAAGTCATCAACGAGTTCCGCTCGCGCTTCATCATCGAGCCGCTCGAGCCCGGCTTCGGTTACACGCTCGGCAACTCCATCCGCCGCACGCTCCTGTCGTCGATCCCCGGCGCGGCTGTCACCAGCCTGCGCATCGACGGCGTCCTGCACGAGTTCACGACGATCCCCGGTGTCAAGGAAGACGTCACCGACATCATCCTGAACCTGAAGGACCTGGTCGTGTCCTCCGAGCTCGACGAGCCCGCCGTCATGTACCTGCGCAAGCAGGGCCCCGGCGTCGTCACCGCTGGTGACATCGCCCCGCCGGCCGGCGTCGAGATCCACAGCCCCGAGCTCGTCATCGCGACGCTCAACGGCAAGGCGAAGATCGAGATGGAGCTGACCGTCGAGCGCGGTCGCGGCTACGTCTCCGCCGTGCAGAACAAGCAGCCCGGCCAGGAAATCGGCCGCATCCCGATCGACTCGATCTACTCGCCCGTCCTCAAGGTGAGCTACAAGGTCGAGGCCACCCGCGTCGAGCAGCGCACCGACTTCGACCGCCTCGTCGTCGACGTCGAGACGAAGCCGTCGATCAAGCCGCGTGACGCCGTCGCGTCCGCCGGCAAGACGCTGACCGAGCTCTTCGGCCTCGCCCGCGAGCTCAACGTCGACGCCGAGGGCATCGACATCGGCCCGTCGCCGATCGACGCGCAGCTCGCCGCCGACCTCGCGCTCCCGATCGAGGAGCTCGACCTGACGGTGCGGTCGTACAACTGCTTGAAGCGTGAGGGCATCCACTCGGTCGGCGAGCTCGTCAGCCGCAGTGAGGCCGACCTCATGGACATCCGCAACTTCGGTTCCAAGTCGATCGACGAGGTCAAGGGCAAGCTCGCCGCCATGGGCCTGTCCATGAAGGACTCCGCGCCGGGCTTCGACCCGAGCAACGTCGTCGACACGTACGGCACCGACGACTACGACAACTCGTACGCCGAGACCGAGCAGCTCTAAACACCGAGCCGTTCTAAGCACTGCGGGCGAACACCCCGCAACCTGAGGGAGAAGAAATGCCTACGCCCACCAAGGGCCCCCGTCTCGGCGGCGGACCGCAGCACGAAAAGCACATCCTCGCCAACCTGGCGGCGGCGCTTTTCGAGCACGGCCGCATCACCACGACCGAAGCGAAGGCGCACCGGCTCCGGCCGTACGCCGAGCGGCTCATCACGTTCGCCAAGCGCGGAGACCTGGCGGCTCGCCGTCGCGTGCTGAAGCTCATCACGCAAAAGGACGTCGTGCACACGCTGTTCGCGGAGATCGGCCCGAAGATGGCCGACCGTCCGGGCGGCTACACGCGCATCGTGAAGATCGGCCCCCGCAAGGGCGACAACGCGCCCATGTGCTTCATCGAGCTCGTGGATGAGCCCATCGTCGCGAAGCCCGCCAAGGCGCGTCCGGCCCGCACCACGGCTGCGGCAGCTCCTGCGGCGACGCAGACGCCCGTCCCGACGGAGGGCGTCGACGAGGCACCCGCCGCCGAGGCGCACGAGCAGATCGCCGTTCCCGCCGAGGGTGGCGACACCGAGGTCGTCACCGAGGCCGCTGTTGCCGAGACCGCCAGCGAGACTGATGGCGACTCGGATGGCGGCGACGGGCCGGGTGAGGCCGCGACCAGCGACCAGACCGCCGGCGCCGGCGCGGAGTCGCAGGCCGAAGGCGACGCCGACACCGCCAAGTAAGAATCAGCAAGTCATGACCACGTCGTACGACGAGCCCGCCGTCCCTTCTGGGGGCGGCGGGCTCGTTCGATACCGCCTCGACATCGCCTACGACGGCACAGATTTTTGTGGCTGGGCTCGCCAGACCGCGCAACGATCGGTCCAGGGCGAGATAGAAGATGCCCTCGCGACGATCCTGCGGCTCGAGCGCCCGCCGCGGCTGACCGTTGCCGGCCGCACCGACGCCGGCGTCCACGCGACGGGGCAGGTCGCGCACGTGGACCTGCCGGCGCACGCGGAGGCGTACCGGCTGCTGCGGGCCCTCAACGGTGTGCTCGCGAACGACGTGCGCGTGCAGCGGGTCGCGATTGCCCCCGCCGGTTTCGACGCGCGCTTCTCGGCCCTGCAGAGGCGCTACGAGTTCCGCGTGAGCGACGCCCCGTACGGCGCCTCGCCCCTGCGCCGCCGCGACACGATGCACCACGACCGACCCCTCGACCTCGGGGACATGCAGGCCGCCGCGGCCGCCCTGGTCGGCCTGCACGACTTCCGCGCCTTCTGCCGGCTGCGGGTGGGCGCGACAACGATTCGGCTGCTCCTACGGCTCTCCTGCGCCCGCGACGGGGACATCGTCACGGTCACCGTCGAGGCGGATGCGTTCTGCCACTCGATGGTGCGCTCGCTCGTGGGCGCCCTGATAGCTGTGGGCGACGGCCGCCAGCGGCCGGACTGGCCGGCGGGACTGCTGAACGCCGACCGCCGCTCCGACGTCGTCACCGTCGCCCAGGCGCGGGGGCTGACCCTGGTCGAGGTCACCTTCCCGCCTGACGAGGACCTGGCGGCGCGGGCGGAGTCCACGCGGGCCACCCGTTCGTTATCCAGTTGATCGCTCCGTGGCCGTGTCAGAAACCGCTGACCGGGCACGGTTTAGATCATGAGGGCCGCGAAAGCGGTCCGAGGGATACGCAATGAGGGGATTTTTCTCGATGAATGTTTTTTTGCGGACGACCACAGTCCTGGCAGCCCTGACCCTGGGCCTCGCCGGCTGCACGTCCACTCCCGCATCGCCGACGACAGCCGGATCGAGCTCAACGAGCCCTTCTGACACGAGTTCGTCGAGCGGGTCAACGAGCGGGTCGCCGACCGGTGCTTCCACGGGGACGACGAGCGCATCGCCGAGCGTCCCGCCGTTCGTCGACGGGGCGGGCAAGAAATTTCCCACGCTGAAGGAGTCGGGCGGCGCCGTGGTGACAGTGAACGGGGTCCAGGCGAAGGTCTTCGTACACCCTGATTCCGTGACCAAGGGGACAGTGGCCGACCTGGGTGCGGGTGCGAAAGTGCCGAAGGGGCAATTGCCGTTCTTCGTGACCGTCACCTACACGAATGCGGGGACGACAACGCTGCAGTTCCCCAGTCTGGGCACGTACCTGCGGGCGACCGGCACCAATGCGGAGCAGCCGACGCCGTTCACGTCGGACAACCCGATCCCGAAATGTGTCTCGAAGGATTCACCCGAAACCTTCAAGCCTGGCGCGATTTTCACCGACTGCCAGGTGCTCCTTTTCCCAACCGGCACCACGATCGGTCAACTCGCGTACCGGCCTGGGGCAGCTGCCACTGAGATGACGTGGAAGGTCGCGTAGCCCGAAGGCGGCTGGCCGGGCTCGCGATCGCGTCCGCTGCACGGGGGCGGGAGTCAGTCAGCAGACGACGTCGAGCTGCCCGGTCTTCACGTCGTACAAGACGCCTCGTACGTGATCCCGGAACGGGATGTACACGCACGCCCGGATGAGCGCGACGCTGTTCGCCACGGCGTCGTGCTCGTCCGCGTACCCCTCGACGTCCCAGGGGGGCAGCTCGCCGGTCTCGGCGGCGACCATCGACCGGAACTCGGCGTCGTTGTGGCCCGACATGCCGCAGTCCGTGTGGTGGCAGACCAGGATCTCGCGGGTGCCGATCTTGCGCTGGCTGATGGTCAGGGACCGCAGCACGTCGGGCGTCGCGTAGCCGCCGGCGTTGCGGATGACGTGCACCTCGCCGTCGCCGAGGTTGAAGATGCGCCGGACGTCCATGCGGGTGTCCATGCACGTCACGATCGTGACGCCGGAGCTGGGGAGGCGGGGCACACCCATCGTGTACGGCGCCGCGAGGGCACGCTGGATGACGTCGTCGACAGCTGCCATGTGGTGGCGGGCCTCCTTCAAGGGGTTCCTGCGAGACTAGTGGTGGCCGGTTTCTCACGATCCGCCACCCACGCCTGTGAGGGCCGTCCAGTGGGTGAATAACCGGACCGGCTTTGCCCCCGAAGGCCCGGCCGGTTATCCTTTGACCCTGTTGCCCGCGGCGGCTGATGCTGCCGCGTGCCCGCCGTCTCCATGCGGCACTTGTGAACGACACCGCCTGACCGACACGCCATACCCGACACGCTTAGCTCCGAGGACTCCTGTGCGCACGTTCAGCCCCAAGCCTTCCGACGTCACGCGTCAGTGGCACGTCATCGACGCGACCGACGTGGTGCTCGGCCGGCTGGCCACCCAGGCCGCCACGCTTCTCCGCGGCAAGCACAAGACGATCTTCGCCCCGCACATCGACACGGGCGACTTCGTCATCGTGATCAACGCCGGCAAGGTGTCGCTCTCCGGCAACAAGCGTGACCAGAAGTTCGCCGTTCGCCACTCCGGCCGCCCCGGTGGCCTCAAGCAGATCT
>JAVEEB010000254.1 GCA_030840665.1 Frankiaceae bacterium
GAGACGATCCTGCACGAGCTCGCCCACATGTGGTTCGGCGACCTCGTCACGATGCGCTGGTGGGACGACCTCTGGCTCAACGAGTCCTTCGCGACCTTCGTGTCCGTCATGTGCCAGGCGGAGGCAACGCGTTGGCCCGCGGCTTGGACTACCTTCGCCAACGTCGAGAAGAGCTGGGCCTACCGCCAGGACCAGCTCCCCTCCTCGCACCCCATCTGGGCCGACATCGTCGACATCGATGCCGTCGAGGTCAACTTCGACGGCATCACCTACGCCAAGGGCGCGTCCGTCCTCAAGCAGCTCGTCGCCTGGGTCGGCCGGGAGGAGTTCCTCGCCGGCATCCGCACGTACTTCGAACGCTTCGCTTTCGGCAACACCGAGCTCTCGGATCTCCTGTCAGCACTGGAAGAAGTGAGCGGTCGCGACCTGTCGTCATGGTCGAAGGAATGGCTGCAGAGCGCGGGCGTCAACACCTTGCGTCCCCAGTTCACCCTCGGTGCCGACTCGACGTACACGACGTTCTCCGTCCTGCAGGAGGCCCCGGCCGCCCACGACACCCTGCGCAGTCACCGGCTCGCCATCGGGCTCTATGACAAGACGACAGACGGTCTTGTACGGCGCCAGAGCGTCGAGCTCGACGTCGTCGGGGCGGTCACCGAGGTGCCGCAACTGGTGGGGCAGCTCGCCGCCGACGTGGTGCTCGTCAACGACAACGACCTGACGTACAGCAAGATCCGGCTCGACCCCGCGTCGCTGCACGTCGTCGTCAACCACATCGGCGAGTTCAACGACTCCCTGCCGCGCGCGCTGTGCTGGGCCGCGGCCTGGGACATGGTGCGCAACGCGGAGATGCGGGCGCGCGACTACCTCACGATGGTGCTGACGGGCATCGGCGGCGAGGACGACATCGGCGTCGTGCAGACGACGCTGCGCCAGGCGCTGGGTGCGATCACGTTCTTCTCCGCGCCGGACAGGATGGGCGCCGCCAGCGCCGAGCTCGCCGACGAAGCGTTGCGGATGGTGCAGGCAGCGGAGCCCGGCGGCGACAGCCAGCTCGCCTGGGCACGTGTCTTCGCGTCGACGGCCGAGACCGCCGAGCACCTCGCGTTGGTGCGCTCCTGGCTCGAGGGCAGCGTCACGCTGCCCGGCCTCACGATCGACACCGACCTGCGCTGGCACCTCTTGCGCCAGCTCACGTCGCACGGCGCGGCCACCGACGCCGAGATCGATGCCGAGGAGGCACGCGACGCGACGGCCGCCGGCCAGCGCTACGCCGCGGCGTGCCGGGCTTCCCGCCCGACCGCAGCCGCGAAGGCCTCGGCGTGGAAGTCGCTGCTCGACGACCAGCTCGCGAACGCCCAGCAGTCGGCGCTCATCAGCGGCTTCCAGCAGCCGCACCAGATCGAGCTGCTGCGCCCGTACGTGGACGCGTACTTCGAGATGGTCCCCCGGATCTGGGAGTCGCGGACGTCGGAAATGGCCCAGGACCTCGTCGTCGGCCTGTTCCCATCGTTCGTCGTGGAGCAGCCGGTCGTCGACAAGGTGGACGCCTTCCTGTCCTCGTACGACGCGCCGGCACCCCTGCGCCGCCTGCTGCTCGAGAGCCGCGACTCTTTGGTGCGTGCGTTGCGGGCGCGGACGTTCGACGCGAGCTGATCGACGCGAGTTGATCGGTGCGGGCGGCAAAAATCAGTGGGTGACGAACGGCCCACGGCCGACTAGCGTCACCGCTACAAGCCCGGGACGCGGGAGCCTGGCAACCCCTTTCGCGACCCTCGCATGCATGCGTGCCAGTTCTCACCCAGGGAGACTCGTATGGCGCAATTCATGGATGTACACGACGGTTTTGTCGGCGTGACCGCGGCGCAGCTCACCGAGGCGCACGAGCGTGACCTCGCGAATGAGGGACCCGAGGGCGTCCACTTCGAGAAGGCATGGCTCGATCCCGAGTCAGGCAAGGTTTTCTGCCTGTCGACGGGACCGTCGAAGGAGGCCGTCATGCGCGTTCACGAGGCGTCGGGACACCCGACGACGCAGGTGTACGAGGTGCCGGTCGTCGTCAGCTGAATGCGGCAGTGCGCTCGGTGGGAGCGGTTCAACTCGGCAGACCACGCCGCAACCGCGCCAGCACTGCGCCGTCTGCGCCGACCAGGAGCAGCTCCGGACCGTCGAAGCCGAGCACGGCGGACATCGAGAATGCACGCGGAAGGTCGCGGCCGTCGCACAACGCGAGCGTCGATCCGATAGGGGGCGACGCCATCACACCGCCTTCGGCTGTCAGCTGCCAGCTGCCCCCCGACTTGTTGCAGCCGTCGTCACCCCGAAAAATGCCCCCGGCGTAGTTGGGCACCCCGCCGGAGATCAGCAGGTACCCCCCGTGGCCGTCTGCAGGGATCCAGCTCCCGACGAGCTGGTCGGCGGTCACGGGGGT
Organism: Frankiaceae bacterium; assembly: GCA_030840665.1. GTDB lineage: Bacteria > Actinomycetota > Actinomycetes > JAVEEB01 > JAVEEB01 > JAVEEB01. Next base: position 2,432 of record JAVEEB010000254.1, read on the forward strand.
TGCGCCGGTCGGCAGGGCGGGCAGCGCCTGGTCCAGCTCCGCCTTGAGCGCCGGCGTCAGCACCGGCGGGACGCCATCCTGCCCAGCGACGTGGGCCGGCCCGTCCGCCCTGGTGAAGCGCGCCAACTCAGCGCCTTGCAAGTCGAGGAGCGCCCAGGAGTCGTGGGATCGGGCCCGGAAGCTCACGGCGTTCACCATCCACTTCACCGGCGTCGCTGCGCAGGCAGCGGCGAACGAAGAGAACCAGCCCGTGAACTCGCCGGAACGCGCGGC
>JAVEEB010000298.1 GCA_030840665.1 Frankiaceae bacterium
GTACGTGATGACGATGTTGCCGTTGTCAGGAGTGATGAACAGCGTCTGGCGCCGAGCGAACTTCGCCACCCGCTCCCGGGAAACCGGCCCGATGCTGGTGGAGATGCCGCGCACGATTGCGGCGAACGCGCCCACGAGGACGACGAGCCAAACGAACGAGATCACCACAGCGGCTTCCTTCCGACGAGTGGCGACAATGTATCAACAACTTGATACATTGTCGCCATGCCGATCGACACCGAACTTCTTCCCGATCACGTATGGCAGCAGTTGGACCCCCTTGCGGGCCGGCTGACGCCAGTGGCCCGACGCCAAGCCCGTCGTTGGGCAATCGCGGCGCTGGCCTTGCTCATCGCGGGAGTCGTCGCGTGGCAGTCGGGTGTGCTGGTGCCGCACGTCGTGCGCGGGAACGCCGGCGGTAATGGATGGTCGGCCAATTCACAGGCCCGCCAGGTGACAACAACCGTCGAGATTCGCAACGACGGCTGGCAAAGCCTTCGGGTCACCGGCGTAGGGCGGAGCGGGCCCGGGATGACGCTGCGCTCGGTCAACATGGCATTCCCAGTGGAGGTGCAACCGTCGACCTCAGTCCAGGTGACTTTGTCGTACGACATCACGGACTGCGCCGCGGTGCCACGCGGCCGGTGGCCGGTGCCCGTTCGTGTCCAACGGCCGTGGGGGACGTTCACGAGTTGGGTCGATCTCGAACGTGGGATTCCGCCGGTCACGCCGACACCCCACGGCTTGTTCAATTCCGGCCCGTACGAACAGGAATGGCAGGCCCTCCTCGCGATCACCGCCTGCACGCCGCCGGAAACGTCGCCAACGCCCGCGGCGGCCGGACAGTGAAAGCGACGGAATAGATCGTCTTCGGGTACTCTTGCTCATGTCGTGTGTTGCCGATGTGGCTCACACGAGGTCGAACATGCAAACGCGCCTGACCATTCGGCGCACGGTTTCCTTCTTTAGTTAGCGGGTTGCCACGCATTTTGTCGGCCACCCGCCGCAACGAAGGATATATCTGTGCCCAGCAACACCCCGCAATCCAGTTCCACCACCAATTCTCAGGCCCCTCGCCGCCCTACGCGCCCGTCTCGACGCCCCGCGTCGGAACAGGCCACCAGCGCCCAGCAGAGCCAGCCGCAGGCCCGTGAGGGCCAACCGCGTGACGGCCAGGCCCGTGACGGTCAGGCGCGACAGAGCCAGGCGCGACAGGGACAGCCGCGTTCATCGCAGCCGCGTTCCAGCCAGCCACGGCAGGGCCTGCCGCGGCAGGGGCAGTCCCGCCCGCGTTCCGCTGAGTCCACGCGCCCAGCCGCGCCCGTCGCGGATCTCGAGCCGACGACCTCGGTCGTACCGGATCTCGAATCTTTTGCCGAGCTCGACATTCCGGCACCTGTTGTCGCCGCGCTGACCAAGACGGGCGTCACGAAGCCTTTCGCCATCCAGGCCGCGACACTGACCGACAGCCTCGCGGGACGCGACGTCATCGGCCGCGGCAAGACGGGCAGCGGCAAGACCGTCGCCTTCGCCTTGCCCATCGTGTCGGTGCTGTCGTGGTCCGGCGAGCTCGCGCAGCCGTTCAAGCCGCGCGCGATCGTTCTCGTGCCGACTCGTGAGCTCGCGACCCAAGTCGCAGCCGTCCTGGCGCCTCTCGCGGCCGCCGTGAAGCAGCGCGTCACCACCATCTTCGGCGGCGTCACGCAGGAACGTCAGGTCCGTGCCCTGCGCGACGGCGTCGACATCGTCATCGCGTGCCCCGGCCGCCTCGAAGACTTGATGAAGCAGCGCTTCGTCCAGCTCGACAAGGTCGAGATCACCGTGCTCGACGAGGCCGACCACATGGCCGACCTCGGCTTCCTCCCCGGCGTGAAGCGCATCCTCGACGCGACACCGAAGGGCATCCAGCGGTTGCTGTTCAGCGCGACGCTCGACAACGGCATCGACGTGATTGTCCAGCGCTACTTGGACAATCCGGCCATCCACTCGGTCGACCCGCCCAGCGCGGCGGTGTCCACGATGGAGCACCACATCCTGTCCGTGTCCGGCACCGACGAGAAGAACGCGCTCGTCCGCGAGCTCGCGTCCGGCACGGGCCGTTCGCTGTTGTTCATGCGTACGAAGCACGCCGCCAAGAAGCTCTCCGCGCAGCTGACCGCCGCGGGAATCCCGTCGGTCGACCTGCACGGCAACCTCGCGCAGAACGCCCGCGACCGCAACCTGGCCGCGTTCTCCTCCGGTGAGGTGCGCGTGCTCGTCGCGACCGACGTCGCCGCTCGTGGTGTCCACGTCGACGACATCGAGCTCGTCGTCCACGTCGACCCGCCCACGGAACACAAGGCATACCTGCACCGATCAGGTCGTACGGCTCGCGCGGGTGCCTCCGGCATCGTCGTCACCGTCGTCCTGCCCGAGCAGCAACGCGACGTTGCGCTGCTCATGAAGCAGGCCGGCATCCGCCCCGAGCAGGGCACCGTCACGGCGGCACACCCCAGGGTGCGCGAGCTGGTCGGCGAGAAGGCCGCGCCGGTCATCCCGGTGCCCAAGGTCGAGCAGATCCAGACCACGTCGCGCAAGCCGCGGCCGGCGCGTGCCCAAGGCGCGTCGTCCTCGGGCGGCGCTCGCACCGGCGGGGCGCGCACGGGGTCCAGTGGCCGTGCGCACTCGGCGGCCGGCGTCAGCGCGTCGACGCGCAGCGGTCGCCGCTACAGCTAGCAGCTTCGAGGAGGCACCCGTGGAACTCGGCATCACGACGTTCGTCGAGACGCACCCGCACGAGGGCATCGCAACGTCAGCCGGCGAGCGACTTCGGCAGGTCATCGCAGAAGCGGAGCTGGCCGAGAGCGTCGGCCTCCACGTGTACGGCGTGGGCGAGCACCACCGCGCGGACTTCGTGGCCTCGGCCCCGGCGGTCGTGCTCGCGGCGATCGCATCGCGCACGTCCACGATCCGCCTCACGAGTGCCGTCACGGTGCTGTCGACGGACGACCCGGTGCGCGTGTTCGAAGAGTTCGCGACGCTGGACCAGCTGTCCGGCGGTCGCGCCGAGATCATTGCCGGCCGGGGGTCGTTCACCGAGTCGTTTCCGCTCTTCGGTTACGACCTCGACGACAACGACGACCTGTTCGCCGACAAGCTCGGGCTGCTGCTCGAGTTGCGGGCCAACGAGCGCGTCACCTGGTCGGGCCGGTTCCGGCCGGCGCTCAACGACCAGGGCGTCTACCCGCGGCCGGTGCAGCAGCCGTTGCCCGTCTGGCTCGGGGTGGGTGGCAACCCCGGATCCGTCGTACGGGC
>JAVEEB010000309.1 GCA_030840665.1 Frankiaceae bacterium
GCATACGTTGCCCGACGGCTACGACACCGTGATCGACTCCGAAGGCGGCAACGTCAGCGCCGGCGAGAAGCAGCTCATCACGATCGCGCGGGCGTTCCTGGCGAACCCCTCGTTGCTGATCCTCGACGAGGCCACGTCGTCGGTCGACACGCGCACCGAGGTGCTGGTGCAGCACGCCATGGCCGCGTTGCGTTCGGAACGCACCAGCTTCGTCATCGCGCACCGTCTCTCGACGATCCGCGACGCCGACCTGATCCTGGTGATGGACGACGGCCGGATCGTCGAAAAGGGCACCCACACACAGTTGCTGTCGTCCGGCGGCGCCTACTTCGACCTCTACCAGACGCAATTTGCCGCGGGCTCGGACGACGGAGAACTCCCCGCGCAGGGTCCGCGAGGTGGCTCGGGCATGCCCACGCAGCTCAGCCGATGAGCACCACCGTGTAGCCGCCGAAGACCTGGCCCTCCTGACTGGCGGTCACGCGGTAGACGTGCGCCTCTCCAGGCTTCGGCGGGGCGTCGTCCGAGTGGAACGCCACCTGCTGGTCGTCGCCCGTCACCTCGTGGGAGGTGTCGAGCGCGCCGCCGCCGCCCGTGCCGATGCTGCGCGGCGCTGACAGGAGCGCGGCGCCCGTGGGCATGGCCTGCGCCGGGAACTGGCCGCGCACACCGGTGTGCAGTTGCAGCCACGGCATCTGGTGCGGCGCCGCCCGTTCGACGGCAACGGTCGCGGGTGCCCCGTACAAGGGCCCGACCTTCAGCGTCAACGGCGCCATCGGCGCCCTCATCTCGATGACCTCCCCGATGGTGCGCGCCAGGGCGTGCATCCCGGAGGCGGCCACCACGTGGATGTTGCGCTGACCGACGTGGCGGTTGAGGGCCGCATCCCATGGGGGCGTCCCGATGCCGTCGCTCGTCTCGTCCCAGACGCGGACGACGAGGCACTCGTGGCCGCCGTTGAGGAACGTCGGCACCCACGCCGTCGGGCACTTCACGACTGCATGCGACCGGCCGCTCCCCCGGGCCCCCAGCGACACGGTCTCGACGCCGATCAGGTGCGCGCCGGCGGCGTTGATCCCGAGGGACGGGTCACACCAGTAGAACTCGACGACCACACAGGGTGCGCTCGACATCCCGAAGTTCCACACGTGCGCGTACACGGTGTTGGGTTCGCCGGCGTTCGCCGTCTGCCCGAGGGTCGGCGGGATCCGCGGCGCGACGGACGGGTCGACGCCGGCCAGCAACAGGATGTCGGGGCTCTCCCAGAACGGGCCGACGACGGGCCGCGCGGCAAGGTCGCCGGGGTTCGCGCGCAGGAACAGGAAGGGCAGGAACAGATCACCGCGCTGCCCGGGCCACTCGTTCGGTGGCCGCGGGTCGAAGTCCTTCGGGCCCAGCTCGCCGCCGGGGACTTCACCCGTGGACGTGCCACAGTGCCGCCCAGGACGGTCGGGGTTCTTCCAGCCGACGGTGGTGCCATCGTCACCCTTGCCGCCGCCGTCGTCCTCCTGGCCACCGCCACCGCCGCCGTTCCCGCCGTGTCCATCACTCTGTCCATCACCGTGCCCGTGGCAGTTGCAGTGACACGTTTCGTGACGGTGGTGGTGACTGCCGTGGTGACCGTCGTGATGACCGCAGTCGTGGCCGTGCTCGTGGCCGTGCTCGTGGCCGTGCTCATGGCCGGCGTCGTGCCGGCGGTCGTCGCAGCAACACGAGCCACTCATGAGTCGTGCCTTTCGTGAGCGCCACCGGCATCAGGGTTGGCGTGTGCGGGATCGCCCGTGTCGCGCGGCCGGAAGATGATGACGGGATTGGGCGGGTCGACGTAGTGCAGTTGCAAGGGCGTCCCGCCGCCGTCCCATTCGGGTGCGCCCTGCGGCGCGACGACGGGCTTGTTGTACGAAAAACCGAGGTCCGTCTTGCCGATTTCCCTGCCGCGGATCCAGTCCCAGGTGAGATACGCGTACGCGCGATCGCTGTCGAGGTTGAACTGCGTGTCGTAGCCGGTCTTGTTGGCCAGCCGGCCGATCAGGTACGCGGAGAACGGGATCGGATCACCGAGCGGGCTGAGCCTGACGCGGCCCTTGCCGATGAGCTCCTCGTTGATGACGTCGGTCTCCCATGGCGTCCGCGCGTCCTCGTACCGCCGCCGCGCATCGGCGTTGACACCCGCGTCCGTACGGAAGAAGACCTCATCCGGCGTGGTGCCCTCGGGATAGGGACCTGGCCGCATCGGCCTGTAGGCCCCCGCCGGCCCGTTCGGGTCAGCGGCGCGCGGGAGGTAGGTCTCGGTCGGCGTCGGCACGTGCGTGTTGTGGCCGTTGGTCTCAAGCTCACTCGTCACCGGGTAGGCCCACGGGCGGCGGAACTCCCACGGGTCGGCCTTGGGCGAATCGGCGTGGTACTGGAGCACGGGGTAGTACGGGTAGTGCGGGTCGCGCACCGAATGGCTGACAACGACGCTGAGATCCGTGTCCAGGTTGCCCATCGGGTCGATCGCGTCGTTGATGGCCTGCTGGAAGGCACCGTCGATCGTGCCGCCGAGAGTGATGAGCGGCAGGTCGATCTCGTTCGGCAACCGCAGCTCGCCGTCGTCGTACCGCTGCTCGGAGTGCGGCATGAGGATGCCCGTGTGCGCCATGACCTCGTGGGTCTTCATGGCGACGTCCCAGATCTTCATGGCGAGCTCGTAGAGCAGCACGCGGAACGGGTACGACCCGACGCTGTTGATCATCTTGACGAGGTCGCCGACGGCCTTGATCGCGTCGCCGATCTCCTTGACCGCCCACTCGACCAAGGCGACGAAGACCGCGCACGCGTCCTCGAGCAGGTTGCCGCTGTCGATGCCCGAGAAGTCCGGCGGCGTGAGCAGGTTCGTGAAGTCCGACGCCGGCGGGAAGATGACGAGGTCGGGCTTGCGGGGCTTCTGGAGCTCCCAGGACCCGTTGAAGTTGAGCTTGTAGACAGTGATCATGAACCG
>JAVEEB010000339.1 GCA_030840665.1 Frankiaceae bacterium
GTCGGCGAGTCCTCGAACACGACGGCGTCGGCCGGGTCGACCCCGAGCAGCGAGCAGGCCGTCAGATACGGCTCGGGGTGCGGCTTGTGGTGGACAACTTCGTCACCGGCCAGCGTCACGGCGAACAGCTCGCGTCCGATGACGTCGAGGCCGGCATCGACGAGCACACGGTACGACGACGACACGAGGGCCATCGGCATTCCGGCGGTGCGCAGCGAGGCCAGCAGCGCGGCCGCCCCCGGTCGCAACGTCAGTCGTTCCGCGAAGAGCTCGGACATCCGCCCGATGAGCCAGTCCTGGATCTCCTCGGGATCACGATCGGTCACGCCCATCCAGTCGAGGATCCTGGGCACGGCGGTGGTGATCGACGTGCCGATGATGGCGGCCTTGAGGTCGGCGGACCACGTGCCGCCGAGGGAGACCGTCAACTCCTGCTCGGCCACGGTCCACAGCGGCTCGGAATCGACGAGCAGGCCATCCATGTCGAACAGGCAAGCCGCGGGCCACGTCATGCGAGCGCGCGTTTCGCTGTGGGAATCGCGCAGCGCTGTGGACGGGCGAACTGCTCCGGGCGCAAGTGGGCCACCTCCGGTGAGTGATCTTCGGAGAACCCCGAATCCCTGCAGCGGACAACGGCTGCAGGCCCAGTCTACGGGCGCGGGTTAATCGTTATCGCTCCCCGGGGCCGCTCGCCGTGGCCGGAGAGGCGCCGAGACGTAGAGTAGGAGCCCGTGCGTACCCGTTCGCGCGGTCAGTGACAGCCAGGCCTGGAGGCCATGTGTCGGAGCTCGACGGTGTGCCGGTCCTGCGTAATCCCGTCCTCATTGCGGCGTTCGAGGGCTGGAACGACGCGGCCGACTCCGCCAGCGACGCGGTCGGGCACCTCGAGGACGTCTGGGACGCCTTGCCGTTCGCCGCGGTCGACCCCGACGACTACTACGACTTCCAGGTCAACCGGCCGCTCGTCAGCATCGACGAGGACGGCGTCCGCCGGATCACGTGGCCAACGACGCGCGTCTCGATCGCGCGCCTCGAACACGGCGACCGCGACATCGTGCTCGTCCGCGGCATCGAGCCCAACATGCGCTGGCGGTCCTTCTGCGAGGAGATCGTGGCCCTCGGCCAGGCCCTCAAGGTCACCACGGTGGTCACGCTGGGCGCGCTCCTGTCGGACACCCCGCACTCGCGCCCGGTTCGCGTGACGGGCAACGCGCCGGACGAACACACCGCGACGGCTCTTGGCGTCGAACAGTCACGGTACGAAGGGCCGACGGGCATCGTCGGCGTGTTCGCGGATGCCTGCACCCAGGCGGGCTGGCCCGCCGCCTCGTTCTGGGCGCACGTGCCGCACTACGCCGCGCAGGCACCGTGCCCGAAGGCGACGATCGCGCTGCTGCACCGCGTCGAAGACTTCCTCGACATCCCGATCGCGCTCGGCGAGTTGCCCGAGGAAGCCCGCGCCTGGGAGCACGGTGTCGACGAGTTGGCCCGCGAAGACAGCGAGGTCGCGGACTACGTGCGGGCGCTCGAGGATCGCGAGCCGGAGGCCGAGTTGCCGGAGGCGAGCGGCGATGCGATCGCGCGCGAGTTCGAGCGCTACCTGCGCCACCGCGGCGACCCCGAAGGCTGACCGGCCGGCGTTACGGCGTCTGCCGCAGTCCCGCGGCGCCTTTTTCGACGCGGCGACGGGCGCGGCGCGGCAGGACAACTGCGGCCGCGAGAAGCACGACACCGAGCAACAGCAGCAACTGGGGAGCGTCGTACCTGCGCGAACGCAGCACGACCTGCTGGGTCACCGGCGAGTAGTACACACGCAGCCGGGCGCCTTCCGGTAACGAGGCGAGCAGGCCCTCCGGGATGGGCACGAGGTTCGCGAAGATCTGGTCGTTCCAGATGAGCAGGTACGTGTCGTGGTCACCGAAGCGCTCGATCTGCCCGCGAGCCGCCACCAGGTGACGCACCTGCGCCTTCTCATAGCTGTTCGCCGCTATCGCCCCACCGAACGCGGCGCACGCGAGAACGACGAGGACAACGACCCACGCCAGCAGCCGGCGCGGGCGGCCTCCACCGGTCACCGGCTCGCTCAGCTCCCCCGGCGCGTCGGTCACGGGCTGGGTCGCAGGCCGATGCCGAACAGCGCGTCGACCGCGTCCGCCACCAATGCGGGAGCGGTGCGGTCCGCAGCGTCCCCGGCCAGCGCGGCGTCAGCCCAGGCATCCACCGCCGCGGCTGCCGCGGCCGCATCAAGGTCGTCAGCTAGGTGCGCGCGCATCGCCTCGATGACCGGGCTCGCCGCCGGTCCCCCGCCGAGGGCGACGGCATCGCGCCAGCGGGACAGACGCGCGGTCGCCGCCTCGAGCTCGTCTCCCGTCCACTCCCAGTCGCTGCGGTAGTGGTGCGCGAGCAGCGCCAGGCGGATCGCGCCGGGGTCGGCGCCTGCGGCCAGCAACCGGGAGACGAACAGGAGGTTGCCGCGCGACTTCGACATCTTCTCGCCCTCGAACGCGACCATGCCCGCGTGCAGGTATGCCCGCGCGAACGGCCAGGTCCCGGTCGCCACCTCGGCTTCGGCGGCGGAGAGCTCGTGATGCGGGAAGATGAGGTCGCTGCCGCCACCCTGCACGTCGATCGTCGGGCCGAGGGTGTCCAACGCGATGGCGGTGCACTCGACGTGCCAGCCCGGTCGGCCGGGTCCGTAGGGCGACGGCCAGCCCGGCTCACCCGGTCGCTGGGCCAGCCACAGCAGGCAGTCCTGCGGGTCACGCTTGCCGACGCGGTCCGGGTCGCCGCCGCGCTCCCCCGCGAACCGGCGCATCAGCGCGGCGTCGTACCCCGACACCTCGCCGAAATGCTTCGCGGCTTCGACGGAGAAGTAGACGTCGCCGTCGAGGACGTACGTGGCGCCGGCCGCGTCCAGCCGTTCGATGAGCTCCACCACCAGCGGCATCGCCTCGGTCACGGGCACGTAGTGCGCCGGCGGCACGACGCGCAGCGCCGCCATGTCGCTGTGGAACAGCGCCGTCTCCCGTGCCGCCAGGCCTTGCCAGTCGATGCCGGTGGCGGTGGCGCGCTCGAGCAGCGGGTCGTCGATGTCGGTGGAGTTCTGCGTGTACGAAACGCTCACGCCGGCGTCGAGCCAGGCGCGAACGAGCAGGTCGAACGCCAGGTAGGTGGCGGCATGGCCGAGGTGCGTCGCGTCGTACGGCGTGATGCCGCAGACGTACAGGGACGCGGTCGGACCACTCGCACTCAGGACGCGCGACCCGGAGGCCGTGTCGTGCACCAGGGGCACGACTCCTGTCCCGGGCAGTGACGGCACGTCGCAGGCCGCCCAGGAATCCATACGGGCCAGCGTACCGATGGCCCGAAGTCAGATCGGCGGCCACGGCACGGCGGGCCAGTTGCCGTTCGGCTGTGGGAACACCCCGGCGGCCAGTAGTTCGTCGATCCGCCGACGGGTGGCGCGCAATTCCGCGCGGGTCAGCAGCGAGCGAAGGGCCGCACCGAGGTCGCCGTCCAGCTCGGCGCGCACTCGCGACACGTCGGGGCACAGGTCGTCCGGGAGCGGCGTTCCGCGCCACTGCCAGAGCACCGTGCGCAGCTTGTCCTCCGCGGAAAAGCACACACCGTGGTCGATCCCGTAGAGGTGGCCCTCCGCCGTCGGCAACAGGTGGCCGCCCTTGCGGTCGGCGTTGTTGACGATGGCGTCGTACACAGCCATGCGCCGCAGGCGTTCGTCGTCGAGGCTGTGGAGCAGGTCGATCAGGTCGACGGACTCGTCCACGTCGACCCAGGCCTGCACCATGCCGAGCCCGACCGGACCCTCCCGCAGGACCGTCGGCGGCACGATCGCCCAGCCCAGCGCCTCACTGACGAGGAAGGCGGCGGTCTCCCGCGCGGCGAGCGTGCCGTCCGGGAAATCCCAGAGCGGCCGTTCGCCCCGGACGGGCTTGTAGATGCAGGTCAGGGCGTCCTCACCCGCGCGCACCTCGCAGTAGAGCGCGAGGTTGGACGCGTCGACGAGTTGGCCTTCGATCGCGATGTCACCGTCCGCGAGAAGGCCCAGGACCGCCGGGTCGGACCGCATCTGGACTCAGTGGTGACCGTTGGAGCGCGGGCAGATGTGGCCGTTCGGGTCCATAGGCTGCCCGCAGAGGATGCAGTCGGGTCGCCCCGCCGCGACGACCTGCCCAGCCCGCGTGCTGAACGCCTTCGCCGACGCTGCCGTCAGGTGGACGCGCAACGTGTCGGGGCCGTCCTCGGAATCGGTCAGCGGCACGACCTCGTCGGCCTCGTCGCCGATGGCCAGCGCCTCGATGACCACGCGCTGCGCATCGGGATCCCAGGCGATCGCCAAGGTGCCGCAGGTGAAGTCGGGCTCGATGGGCACGTCCAGCGGGGCGTTGTCGACCAGGCCGGCCGGGATCGGGTCGGGCACGTCGGTGCCGCGTCGCCGCAGCTCGAGGAGCACCTCGTCGACGCGTTCCGCGAGGGCCGCGACCTGGACCTTTTCGAGGGCGACGTTCACGAGCCGGCCGCTGGCACGCGCCTGCAGGTAGAACTGACGCTCGCCGGGCAGGCCGACGGTGCCCGCGACGAATCGCTCCGGCGGGTCGAACTCGAACAACTGACGCACCAACGCGTGCCTCCTCGGGGGTCGTGCGTGGCACCAGCGTACGGGCGGCGGTCAGCCGCCGGAGCCGCCGCCGACGACCGCGTCCGACGAGCGTGCCTTCGCCGTCCGCTTCCTCTTCGCCGGGACGAGCCCGGACAGGTCGCCGGACGTGTCGTTCACGCGTACGACGAACGGCCGCGTGGCCGTGTACCGGATGATCGTGATCGATGCCGGGTCGATCACGATGCGCTGGAACAGGTCGAGATGCAGCCCGAGCGCGTCGGCCACGATCGCCTTGATCACGTCGCCATGGCTGCACGCGAGCCAGACCGCGTCGTCGCCGAGCCGGCCGTCCCAGTCGCGGACAGCGGCGACGGCGCGCTCGGCCATCGAACGCATCGACTCGCCGCCGGGGAACGTGACAGCCGACGGATGCGCCTGCACGACCTTCCACAGCGGGTCCTTGCCGAGCGTCTTGAGGGTTTGCCCCGTCCACTCGCCGTACCCCGCCTCGACGAGACGGGGGTCGGTCTCCACCGCCCGGCCGAGCGGCGCCACCGTCTCCTGGCACCTCTCGAGCGGGCTCGACACGACGGCTGCCAGCGGCAACATCGCGACCCGTTCGGCGAGGCGGGCCGCTTGCGCGGTGCCCCGCTCGTCCAGGTGCAGCCCCGGCGCTTGCCCGGCGAGCACGTCGCCCGTCACCGCGGTCAGGCCGTGGCGCGCCAGCAGGACGGTGGCCATTACTTCGTCGAGCTGATGACGTTGCCCGCGAGCAGGCCGATGACCGCGACACCGACGATGACGCGGTACGCGCTGAACACGACGGTCGAGTGGCTCGTGAGGTAGCGGAGCAACCACGCGATGGAGGCGTATCCCACGACGAAGGCCACGGCCGCCGCGATGAGGGTGGGCGTCCAGCCGACCGCCGCGTGCCCCGCAGCGTCGGTCTTGCCGATGTCGCCGAGAGTGAACAGGCCGCTCGCGAGCACCGCAGGAATCGAGAGCAGGAAGGAAAAACGGGCCGCGGCCTCACGGGTGAGGCCGAGGAACATGCCGGCCGTGATCGTCGTACCGGAACGTGAACTGCCCGGAATCAACGCGAGCGCCTGCGCCCCACCGATGATGAGTGCGTCCTTGAGGGTCAGGTCGGACACCATGCGTTCGCGGCGGCCGAGCTTCTCCGCGAGCAGCAGCACGAGGCCGAGCACGATCAGCATCACCGCGATGAGCCACAGGTTGCGCGCACTCGTCTCGATCTGGTTCTTGAACGCGACCCCGAGCAGCCCGATGGGGATGGTGCCCGCGATGACGAACCAGCCCATGCGCGCCGCGTGGTCGCTGCGCAGCTCCTTGTTGAAAAGGCTGCGCACCCACGTCGACGTGATGAGCCAGATGTCCTTGCGGAAGTAGATGAGCAGCGCCAGCGTCGTCCCGAGCTGGATCACGGCGGTGAACGCCGCGCCCGGGTCGGTCCACTTGAACAGCGCGGGGACGATCCGCAAGTGGCCGGAGGATGAGATGGGCAGGAACTCGGTCAGACCTTGGACGATGCCGAGGACGATCGCTTCGAACGGACCCACGAAGTTCAGCTCCTGTCAGACGGTCGATGCTTGAGAGCGACACTATCGAGCGGGCGCGGCACCACGCGATCCGCCGCGTCGTCGCCTAACTTCGTCTCATGCAGCTCCGCCTTCTCGGCCGCAGTGGCCTCGCCGTGTCCCGCCTCGGTCTCGGCATCTCCGGTTGGGGCCGGGAGGTCGACGAGGACGAGGCCGCGACACAGCTGAAGGTCTTCCGGGACGCCGGCGGGACGTTGATCGAAACGGCGGAGGGCTACGGCGACGGCGCCGCCGAGTTCATTCTGGGGGAACTCCTGGCCGATGGCGGGCGCGACGAGCTCGTGGTCATGAGCCGGTCAGAATCGGCCGGCGGCGGCCGCAAGGACCTCCTCGCGGCGCTCGACAGCGCGCTGAGCCGGTTGGGGACCGACTACCTGGACGTGTGGCAGGTCTCCGGCTGGGACGCGGCCGTCCCGCTGGAAGAGACGATGTCGGCGCTCGATGTCGCCGTGTCGTCGGGCCGGACCCGGTACGCCGGGGTCGCCGGCTTCACCGGCTGGCAGCTCGCGGCCGCCTCCACGTGGCAGAGCGCGTTTCCCGGCCGGACTCCGATCGTCTCCGCCCTGGCTCCGTACAGCCTGCTGGATCGCGCCGCCGACGACGAGGTGCTGCCCGCCGCCCGCGCGTGCGGCGTCGGGATCCTCGCCGCCGCGCCGCTGGCACGCGGCGTGCTGAGCGGCAAGTACCGGGCCGGCGTCCCCGCCGACTCACGCGGGGCATCGTCTGCGGACGAGCGTGCCGCGGTGCGCCTGTACCTGGACGACTGGAGTCGCCAAGTCGTCGAAGCCTTGTGTACGGCGGCTGACGGCCTGGGCGCGGCCCCCATCGAGGTGGCCTTGGCGTGGGTGCGCGACCGGCCCGGTGTGACGGCGGCGGTCGTGGGCGCACGAACGGCGGGGCAACTCACCGCGGCCCTCGCCTCCGAGGGTCTGGAGCTGCCCCCAGAGATCTTGGGCGCTCTCAACGACGTGAGCGCCGGCTGACCCGCGGCCGCAGACGGCCCTAAGTGCGGTCAGCCGCCCTTGGGCAGCGAGTTGTAGATCTCCTGGCACTCGGGGCACACGGGGAACTTGGACGGGTCCCGGCTCGGCACCCACACCTTCCCGCACAGGGCCACCAGCGGTGTGCCGGCGACCGCCGATTCCACCACCTTGTCCTTCGCCACGTAATGCGCGAACTTCTCGTGGTCGCCGCCCTCGGTCGTGACGGGCGCGGTCGTCTGTTCAGTCGTCGTCTGGGTCACGGAAGACATGATGCCGCGCCTCCCGCACTTGGGGGAACTCCTCTGTCACCCTGCTGCCAATCACCCACTGCCTACCGGGAGCGACGCATGAGCCCACAACCGCCGAAGAAAGGTCCGAGCGGGCGGCCGCCGGCGCGAACCGGCGCCAAAGTAACCACGCGACCGTCGACCGCATCGGTCCCCGCCCAGCGCGCGCCGGGCATCGACGGCTACTTCTCGATCACCCAGCGCGGCTCAACCATGGCGCGAGAGATCCGCGGCGGCGTCGCCACGTTCTTCACGATGGCCTACATCGTCGTGCTCAACCCGCTGATCCTCCACTTCGCGCCCGTGCCCGCAGGCGGCTACGTGCCGTCGATTCCTGCGATCGCCGCAACGACCGCGCTCTTGGCGGGGGTGCTGACGATCCTGATGGGGGCCGTCGGGCGCTATCCGTTTGCCCTCGCCGCCGGCCTCGGGATCAACGGCGTCGTGGCCTTCCAGCTTGCTCCGGCGATCGGGTACGCCGGCGCGATGGGCGTCGTCGTTCTCGAAGGCCTCGTCATCACGTTGCTGGTGTTGACCGGCGTTCGCGAGATCCTCTTCAACGCGATCCCGCTGGCGCTCAAGCAAGCGATCGGCGTCGGGATCGGGTTGTTCCTCGCGTTCATCGGGTTCGTCGACGGCGGGCTCGTGCATGGCAACGCGAGCGCGCCGCCGGTCATCCTCGGTCACGGCGGGTCTCTTGCCACGTGGCCGCACCTGGTCTTCGTGTTCTGCCTGTTCCTCACGGCGATCCTCGTCGTACGACGCGTCCGCGGTGCGATCATCATCGGCATCGTCGCCTCGACGGTGCTGGCGCTGATCATCCAGTCCATCGCTGATCTCGGGACTCAGGGCGGCGACAAGGACCCCAACGGCTGGGTGCTGAACAAGCCGAGCGGCTCGTTCAACGCGAAGCCCGACCTTTCCCCGATCGGCCACTTCAGCATCCCGAGCGTTTTCCACGCCGGGGTCCTGCTGGGCATCCTGTTCGTCTTCACGCTGATGCTCGCCGACTTCTTCGACACGATGGGCACGGTCGTGGCCGTCGGTGGCGAGGCCGGCGCGATGACGCCGGACGGTCAGCTCCCGGGCTTGCGCAACGTGCTCCTCGTCGACTCCGTCGCTGCCGCCGCCGGCGGCGCCGGTGGTGTCTCCTCGAACACGACGTACATCGAGTCCGCGGCAGGTGTCAGCGAGGGCGCTCGAACGGGTCTCGCCAGCATCGTCACCGGCGTGCTGTTCCTGTTCGCCATCTTCATCTCGCCGCTGGCCAATTTGGTGCCCTCCGAGGCAGCGGCCCCGGTGCTGGTCATCGTTGGATTCCTGCTCATGACGCAGGTGCGCGACATCGACTGGGATGACTGGGACATCGCCTTGCCGGCATTCCTCGGGATGATCGTGATGCCGTTCACGTTCTCCATCACCAACGGCATCGGCGCGGCGTTCATCGCGTTCGCCGTGCTCAAGCTCGCCCGCGGCCGCGCGCGCGACGTGCACCCGCTGCTGTGGGTGACGGCGATCCTGTTCGTGATCTACTTCGCGATCGTCCCGATCCGCGTGATGCTCAACATCTAGCGCAGTTCGCTTTCCACACGATGCCCGCCGGCGCCCGATTGCCGGCGGGCGTCGTGGTTAGGGTGACCCAAATGACCACGGCCTCCGACCTCAGCGCGCTGACGCCGCTCGAGGCCCTGTGCCAAGCGGGCCTCTGGGCCGGCGTGACCGCGGCGACCGGCCGCAAGCTCGCCGCCGGAGGGGTGACCGACCCGGGCCGCATCACCCGCACCACCCTCGAATCCCTGACGGGCATGGCCGCCAAGAAGCTCGACGACATCCTCACGGCAGCCACCAAGGCCTCCGACGCGTACGCCGTCGTCGAACTCCTCATCGCCGCCGGCCTGCCGGCCCGGCTCGCCGCACCGGCGCTGGAGACTCTCGGCCGCGGCGCTGCGGGCTTCCTGCGTAACGACCCGTGGCGGATCGTCGAAGTCGGCCCCGTCAGCGCGGAGCAAGCGGACGCGTTCGCGTCGACCACGCTCGGTCAGCCGGCCCGCGAGCTACGGTCCGATCCGCGGCGCGGGGCGGGCATGGCGACGTACCTGTTGATCCGCGCCGCCCGCGACGGGCACACCGCGCAGCCACTGTCGGTGCTCGCGGACGGCCTTGCCTCACTGGACGTTTCCGACGTTGCCGCCGCCCTGGATCGGGCCGCGGCCGACGACCGCCTCGTCATCTTCGACGAGGAGGAACTGGTCGGGCTCAGCCGCTACGCGATCGCCGAGGAGGCCGTCGCCGACGGCATTGCCCGGCTCCTCGCCGCCGCCGACCGTATCGGCAACACCGCCCACGTCGCGGCCGTCACGGGCGGTCTCGACGACGCGCAGGCGGCCGCCATCTCCGCCATGGCCGAATCGGGCGTCGTGGTGCTGACGGGCGGACCGGGCACCGGTAAGAGCCGCACGGTGGCGGCGGTGGTCGCGCTCGCCGACAAGATGGGGCTGGATGTCGCCCTTGCCGCACCCACCGGGCGCGCCGCGAAGCGGCTCGAGGAGCTGACGGTCGCGCCGGCGTCGACGCTGCACCGGCTGCTCGGGGCGCAGGGCCGCACCGGCCAGTTCGCACGCGCCGAAACCTGGCCGCTCGACCAGGACATCGTCGTGGTGGACGAGGCCTCGATGCTCGACGTGGAGCTGGCCGCCGCACTCCTGGACGCCTGCGACGACGGCACGCACGTGCTCTTCGTCGGCGACGCCGCGCAACTGCCGTCGATCGGCGCCGGGCGGGTGCTCGGCGATCTGATCGCGAGCGGCGCGGTGCCGGTCATCGAGCTGACCACCCTGCACCGGCAGGCCGAGGGTGGCGCCATCGCCCGTCTCGCCGCCGAGATCCGCGTCGGGGTTCTGCCGCCGGTCAGCGACCCGACCCACGAGGTCGTCGTCGTGCGGTGCCCTAAAGGCTCGACGGAGGCCGCGCACCGGGCCGTGCAGCTCGTCACCGACTCGATCCCCCGCGTCTTCGGGCTGACCAGCGAAGACATCCAGGTCGTGACGCCGGTGCACCGCGGCCCGGCCGGCACGGCGGCGCTCAACGCGGTCCTCAAAGCACGCCTCAACCCCGGCACCGGGACGGTCGGCGGCTTCGACGTCGGCGACCGCGTGGTCGCGACCGCCA
>JAVEEB010000350.1 GCA_030840665.1 Frankiaceae bacterium
AGAAGGCGCGCGCGGCGGGTGTGCGAACGGTCGGCGTGATGGTGGAGGTGCCGTCGGCCGCGTTGACGGCCCTCGGGGTGCTGGCCGAGTGTGATTTCGCGAGTATCGGGACGAACGACTTGACGCAGTACACGTTGGCCGCGGATCGGCAGCTCGGCGCACTTGGTCGGATGCAGGACCCGTGGCATCCGGCGGTGTTGATGCTCGTGCAGTCGACCGCTGCTGCGGGGATCGCGCTGGGCAAACCGGTCGGCGTGTGCGGGGAGGCGGCGAGCGACCCTGTGCTGGCGCTTGTGCTTGTGGGGCTTGGGGTTTCTTCGTTGTCCATGTCTCCCGGGGCGCTCGCCGACGTGCGGGGGGCGCTGTCAGTGACGTCGTACGACGAGTGCCGTGAGCTGGCCGCCATCGCAATCGGCGCACCCGATGCTGCGACCGGGCGACGGCTCGTGACGGAGCGAGCACACCTCGGCTGACGCCCTACTGGGTGAGGACGGCGTGCGCCTCGACGACGGTCAGCGGGAACTGCGGTCGTGTCGTCTGCTCGAGGTCCTGGCTGCCCTGCTGGTTCAAGCCGGGGATCTCGGGGTCGGTCACGGTCCAGTCGGCGGTCCAACGCACCTGCAAGAAGACGGTGTGCTTGCCTGACTTCTTGAACGTGTACTGCACTTTTCCGTCGGGATACGGTGCGCCAGGGTCATTGGTGGCGGGCAGGACGGTGCCGTCGTCGAAGTACCACACGTAGCGGGGGTTGCGCAGCGTGACGACGCACGTGAGCGTGTCTTGGCTCTTGGTGAAGCTCTGCAGCAGCACAGGATTCTGGATCTGCAGGTACACCGGCAGCGTTATCGGCAGCACATTGCCGAAGGGGCTGATCGTCGCATCGACCGGATCAGGGCTGGTCGTCTGCACGACGCTATGGCCGAACGTGACCGGATCCAGGGGCGGTGTGGTGCGGCAGACCCGCTGGACCAGCTGATCGAGCTGGTTCGTGAACCAGATCGTGAGTCGCACGTCGTACAGCACGGCTGGCGCGGGACATCCCGTGGGGTCAGTTATGCATTGGGCGGGCGGGCCGGTGGGATAGGCCTGCGTACACGTCGGGGCGAAGCGGTACCACGGGCACTGAACTCCGCAGGTGACGACGGGGGTGGCCGTCGGTGCTTTTGTCGCCGGCGCCCCGGGGCTTGTGGCGCTGCCGCTCGGGCTCAAGGTCAGCGTCTGCGCGGCGGTCGGCGGCGCGGTAGGGGGCGGACCATCCGTTGGACAGTCGACGATGTTCTGACACGGTTGTAGCACCGTGGAAGATGCGGATGGCATCCAATTGCCGGCGCGAGCAATCTGGGAAAGCGACGCCACTCCGACCAACGGAATGAGTGTAAGGGTGGCTGCGGCGAGTGCCCGTCGGATCATTTCGCAGACTCGAAGGCCGAAATCTTCCATGAGCGGTCAACGAGCTTTAAGGCAATGTTGACGGCCATCTCTCGAGCTTCGTGCGATTCGACGGTTTTTCCAGCGGAATCAACCAGTCGGTATGCAGGCGTCTGATAGTTCACCTGTACTCGGGCCTCGTCCCCCGTAGCGCTGACGAGTGAGCCGTGCATAGGCCGAAGGGGGTCAGAACGAAGTTCGTGCCCTTGTGCCTTTTGGGCCGCGACAACGTTTGCGAACAGTTTTCGACACGGGCAGTCGGCTGTAGTCATCAATTCGAGATTGGAGATGTCCTGCGTGATGCTGCTTTCCAGGGCGGCCCAGACAAACGCTTGGGCCGACGTGATGGCGGCGGCGTCGCTGTTGTCACCGGTCGGCGCCACTGTCGGGACGCTCGTCGCCGAGAAAGTTATGGGCGACGAAGGCGACGGCGCTGGAGTCGTCGCTGTTGTGTCAACCGACGATGTTGGCAGCGGCGACAGCGTGGCGGGGCCGGATGATTGAGAGGTACACGAGGTGAGCATCGCGATGAGCGCGGCGGTAACCGCAGCACGACTCACCGGCATCCCCCATGGCATGCGGCGAATCCTAACCATCCGGACGCGCATCCCCAACTGCCTGTCCACAGGCTCACTGCGCGCGAGACCTTGTTGATCAAGGTCGACGCGACAGCTTGTGAGGGGACATGTCATTTCCGTAGTGGAAGTGACCGTAGTGAGGCCTGCACCAAGCAGGCCTCGGTGGCAAATGCCGACTCGACTACTCCGAATGGGTGAATTCAGTCAGCAGCCGAATCAGCGCGCAATGCCGGGGCCGAACCAGCAGGTGTCCAGGAGAGGCCCTATGAGGTCCGTTGCGTCGGGACGGCGTCCATCGGCGGCAGCGGGTCGACGAGTGGTTCCGGCTCGGTAGCCAAGGACGAGGCGCCGACACTGACGGGCGATGCAGTGGCCATGCGCGACTGCGGTCGTACGTTGTGATGGTCTCGCGCCCACACGTCGACACACGCGTCGAATGCCGCCTTGTACGTGGCATCGACAAGCACTTCGCGGCCCGACTTCAGGTCGAGCCAGCCGACCTGCACGCCCTCGGGCGACTTGAAGTAGACGCGGTCCTGCACTCCACGCTTCCAGCGCTCTTCGACCAGCTCTGCCATGCCACCCCCAAGTCTGTGCTCCGGCTCTCAACGTCGATGAAAAAGCCCAAAAGCTGTTGCGCCGAACGCACTAGTTCATGCGGCCGATGCTCGTCCGAATGGCCCCGTGAGGTGCGGCCATCTGCCAGTCACCGCACGGGACACCCGAGCTAGTTGAGCACCCATGTCGTGCCATCGGGAGAGTCCCGGACCTCCGCGCCGGCCGCAGCCAGCCGATCGCGGACGAGGTCGGATGTTGCGAAGTCCTTCGCGGCCCGCGCCCGCGCACGCAGCTCGATCGCCAGCTCCACATAAGGACCGACGAGGTCGCGAGGGTCGCGCGCCCCACCGTGCGCAAGGTCACCGAGTCGTACGACGAGAGCTCGCAGAACGCGTCGCGCATGGTCGCCGTCATCGCTGGTCAACGCATCCGTGGCCCATTCCTGGATCGAGGTCTCCAAGCGCAACACGGCCGTCACGCATCCGTCGACATCACGGGAGGCCAGCGCGGCGTCGAAGGCGGCTCGGGCCTCATCAGCGACCGCGCGCAATGACGTGAGCATCGCCGCGGCCACCGGCTCGATGGCGACGGGCACGTTCACGTGTGTCGGCTCGACCATCGTGCCGGCGAGCAATCCGGCCAGCTCGTCGAGGCCGACCACCGAGCCGGTCGGAAAGGTCGTTTCCACGGCCCGTCGCCGGACGGTCACCCGCCCGATGCCGCTCACCGTCATCGTCCTTGCGGTCACATCGATGACAGCTGCCGTGTGCTCATCGACCCCCAAAATGCCAATGTAGTCTGGCAGGGCGGCCTCAAGCGTTGCGAGTCGACTCTCGCCGAGGAAGCAGAACCGGGTGTCGTAGTTGCGCCCCTCGGCGTTGTCGAAGTGCGGCACGACGACGGCGCTCACCCCCGTCAGAGTGCCAAGCATGTCGAGGCCCGCCTCCCAGGACGGCTCGGCGCCAACCTTGTAGATCTCGTACACCGGAATGGCATGCGTGCCTGCGGTGACCGCCGCTGCTGACCCGAACACGAGCGTGCCACCCCTGTTGGCCACGTCGAGCAGAGCCGCCGGCACAGGAGTGTCGCGCCATTGCCGAAGGGCGTACGTCGGGCTCCCCGGACCGGCGAACACCCACGACGCCTCGCTCAGCACAGCCAGTGCACGCTCACGATCCGCAACCGGAGCGTCCGCGCGCCGCCAGGACGCGACGGAAACGGCGTTGCCGACGGATTGCCTGAAGTACAGCTGGGTTTTGGCGATCAAGTCGTCGGCGTTCGCCTGGAAGCCGAATGGCGTGTCAAGCATCACCGCCGGCCCGTCGCCGCGAGTCGACGCGAAAACGTCGCGGTGCGTCTTTACCATCGCAGGAGCCGTCTCGCCCGACCCCATGAACACGAGCAACGTCACGACGCCTCCTCTGCCAATGCGAGCAAGGCTGCGACCAGCGCGTCCGGCTGCTGCGCGTGCAAGTCGTGATGCGCACCGGGGAACCACCGCACGTTCCCGCGAGGAAGAAGTGCAAGAGCTTCGCGTACGGCGCCACGCGTCTGCGCGTCCCGCTCGTCTTCGCCGGGCAGCGGGTCCTCGCTCACTGCTGGGCACAGGAGCACCGGCGCCGCAATGCGGGGATACAGGGCGCGGGGGTCACCGTCGTACAGACTCTTGACGATCGAACGGTGATGCGCGCGGTCCAGATGCGGGCGCACCCCGCCGTCCGGCGTCCGCACCAAGTTCGCGAGCGCCGCGCCCGCGGCGTTATCAGGCCAGCCCGCCATCGACCGGCGGATGCGCGACTCGATGTCGTCCCACCGCCACGACTCCATGTGCGGCGGCTCGAGCACTCGCCAGCACTCCTGGAACGTCGCGAAGGACCGCGCCGGCCGTAACCAGCCGCCGTCAACGCAACACACCGCGCCGACCGATTCGGGATGCTCCCCGGCGAGCGTCAGCACGACGTTGCCACCCCACGATTGTCCGGCCACGATCGGCCGCTCCATGCTCAGCGCGTCGATGACCGCGGCAAGGTCGTCGGCACAAGTGGCGGTGTCGTAGCCGCCGGCGGGGCGACCGGACGCGCCGTGACCGCGCTGGTCGACGGCGACCGCCGTGTGACCGGCGGCGGCGATACGGCAGGCAACGCCGTCCCAGAGCCGGGCGTTGGACGCGAGCCCGTGTACGAGGAGGAACGCGCGGCCGCCGCGACCTGCCCGCCGGAAGGACAGCCGCAACCCGCTAGGCAGGGTGACGTCGTGCGCGGTGATCGCTGCGGTGTCCATTGCGGCCAGCGTAATGCGGCCCGGTGCAACTCGCCGATACGCGGCAACACCAGTGATGATGGGAAACCGAATGTTCATACGCGCGGTCTGTCGTCGGGCTCACGAAGGTCGATAGAGTGCCCGCCTGACGTGTTTGGGGAGGTTGGGACGGGATGCCGGGACCGGTGCGCGCGAGCGAGCACAATGCGACGGAGCCGTCGCTGGACCGCACCGAGCAGGCGCGCACATCCGACCCCGCACACGCCGCTCGAATACCGCAACCGCCGGCGCCGGTGTTCCCCGATCGGGCGGGCTTGGCTATGCGGGCGGCATTGCTCGGTCGCTTGCAGGCCGTTGGTGACGAAGACACTCGCATCATCCGTGATGGCCCGGCCGTCGGCGCATTGATTTTCGGTGTGTCCGCGGCGGTTCGTCATGAAATTCTCAGCCTCGAACCCCCGCGAATCGCTCTCCCGGACGACGAGGAAGCAGCAAGCTCGCACATCGACCAGGGTCTCGCCCGCCGCAAGGTCCGGCATCGCCAGGTGCTGTCGCAGCCGCTCTCGTCGATCGCGTCCGCCTGGGAGCGCGAGGCGCTGCGGGAAATGGCCAGGGCAGGTGACGCGGCGCGCATGTCGACGAGCGTCCCGATGCGCGTCCTCGTCTTCGACCGTCACACGGCTTTCATCGCCGTGGACCCCGACGACACGAGAGCCGGCGCCTACCTGTCGACCAACCGCAGTGTGATCGACCTCGCGGTGCGATTGTTCGAGCAGCTGTGGGTCTCATCGACGGTGATGCCGGGTCTCGAAGTGGAGGTCGACCCCAACGAGCAGGTCAACGCCGAGGTCTTGCGCGGGCTGGCCGAGGGCCTCACCGATGCTGCCATCGCGCGCCGCCTGGGTGTCTCGAGTCGCACGGTCCTCCGCGCGATCGCTCATCTCCAGCGGACCTTCGGGGTCACGTCCCGTTTCCAGCTAGGGGCGCGTATCAGCGAGGCCGGCCTCTTCCCGGCGCCGTGGCACGTCAAGTAGCGGCTCAGCGCAAGTCGCTCGCCCACGTCCGGGCCTTGCTGGCTGGTTCGAGGACGATGTCGCAATTACGACAGACGTCTGGTCGGCCAGGCCGCGGTCCGCGAGGGTTCTCCCAACGGCACATCCGCACGGATGGCGTCGGGCTCGTCGCTCCGCGGCAAGCCAAGGACCGTCCCGTCGAGCAACCCAGGAGTCAGCATGCCCGTCCAGTTGATCCGTACCCGTGGACTTGCCGCCATCGTCATCAGTGTGGGGACCCTAGCCGCGTCGGTGGTGCTCACCAACGCGGCGAAAGGCGGCATCCCCGATGGATCGCACCCGCGCGCCGTAACGGTGCTGCACTCGTCCACCACAACGACCACCACGGCCGCCACGACTCCGGCCGCAACTCCGAGTCCGTCGCCCTCCAGCACGTCGCATGACAAGAGCGTCCGCTGGGGAGGTCTGTCCTCCTAGCTCGACCAGAAAATCGCGAGTGACACGATCAACTGGAAGACGACAACCGGCGCGAACAAGGGGAGTAGCAACGTGCCCAGGGGTGGCTGTGCGTGCCGTACGCGGCGAGCGACACGGCCGTCCACATGACGGCCGCCCGGAACTTGGCTACGTCCTCGTCGGCGAGCGAACGTTCGATCTGGGAGTCGGCGGCGTACCTTCCCGAGAACGTCGAGAGCTGCTATCCCGCCACGATCCGCGGACCGTACGCCTTGGTCAGGTCCGCGGCCACCGCTGGATCGCCGAGCTGTTCGACGCGAGAGAGCAGGTATTGCCCGCCACCCTGTCGGTGGACCACGACGGCAATGGACGTCAAGGGCCGCACGGGACTGCGCCAGATGATTTCGACCGTACGGTCGCCGAGGGTCGCAGCGTCGGCGACCGACGCGGTGCTGCCGACGGTGAGGTCGGCGCGGACGACCGGATCGGTGTCGAGGGACTGGAAGAACTCCGCCTTTGCGGCGGTGACGCCGGGCAACGCGGTCAGCTGCTGCTGCACTGCAGTGACCTGGGCGTCCCGCGGGTTGGGCGACGATGGATTGCGGGATGCGCAGGCCGTCAACGCCATCAGGACACTTGCGGCGACGATGCTGTGACGCTGCCTCAACCCGTGCGCCTGATGGTGTACACGTTGGTCGTGACGGTGCCGCTGGCAACGAGAAATGTGCCGTGCAGACCCGCGAGGAAGGCTCGCACGGACGGGTCGGCCGAGCTGTCGACCTGAGCGCTCGCGGGGAGGTAGGTGGTGGTCATGGAGTGATTCTCCCCGATGTTGTGGTGCTGGTCATCGAAGCTCACCGTCACACGGTTGTCGATGTCGGCGTTCGCCTGCCCGTCGAGGCTCGGCACGATGTCTGCCCTGTTTTCGAGGGAGAGCACCTGCGTGCCTTTGGGGACCGGCAGGCCGCCGATGGGAGCGCCGGCGGTGATGACGTTGGTGATGCGGAACTCGCCTGATTCGGACGCGGCCAGCGCCGTGCTCATCGCCACCAGACCGCCCTGGCTGTGACCCACGAGCATGACCGGGTCGGCCGGCCCGGCGCCTGCGTTTCTCAGCGCTTGGAGCACCCCCTCGCGGCGAGCGGTGTCGTCGCTGCCGAGGCCGTGGACGTTCGTGCCGAAGTCGTTCGGCTGCGTGCGATCGCCGGACGGGTCGAACTGCCAGCCCTTCGTGCCAGGGATGTCGACGATGTAGCTCCTGTGGGCGATTCCAGACGCGTCGACGGTCGTCACGATCCGAACGTCGATGTCGCCCTGGTTCGGGCCTGCGCTCATTGAGTTTCGCGTTGCGAGCGCGCGCAGGATGTCCTGAAGGTCGCGCGGCGTGCTGCTGGACGTGGTGGTGGCGTCGGGATTGGCGATGGCCTCCCCGTGACCGTCGGGGTAGGCAAGCCCAACGAGTCCCGCCGCCTGCGCGACGGTCATGGGCACGGGCGACTGACCCTGCGAGAAGGCGAACGCACCCGAGAACGGCTGCAACGGCGACATCAAGGCCGACAGGCCGCCGGGTACATCGGCGGACGCTTCATCGACGAGCCCGGGGTGGTTGGCGATGAACTGACCCCAGTCGACGTTGCTCAGCTCGGCGGCGGCCGCATCGGCCAACGCAGGGTCGGCGACAAACGCCGCCCCTGCGGCCACCAGGACGAAAGGCGCGACGCAGACCGCCGCGTAGCCGGTGACCCAGTGACGTGCCAGGTCCAAAGCCGCCAAGGCGTCGTCCTTCGCGCGGTATGTCGCGGCCGCCGCCCAGAGGCCGGCGCTCATGAGCTCCAGCCCGGCCGCGAGAACGCTGACGCCATGAGGGCCGTCGAGCGCGGCGAGGATGGCGGCCTCCGAAGCTGCGGCGCCTCCAGGATCGAGGACCGCGCTCGCTGCCAGGTTGCCCGACAGCAACAGCCGGTGCCCGGCGAGCGCGATCCTGCCCAGCTCCGCCGCCTCGGCAGCGAGCACCCGCGACGTGGCCTCCATGTCGTCGAGCGAAGCGTCGATGCCGCCCGCCCCGCCGGTGACCGACAGTGAACCCGCCGTCATGCGACGAGCTCGGCAACATAGGGGGCGAGCCATCGGCCAAGATCTGCGGGCACCACGGGTGCCAGCGCAAGGTCTCCGACCCGCAGCCGGCGAATGCCCTGCCATCCTTGACCTGACAGCAGCCAGACGACGTGCCCGAGCGCGACGGCCTCCGTGCCGCCGGTCGCCCGTCCGGTCACGATTGCGTGGAGGGAGCCGTGCGTGGTCGCGGCGACGTGCAGGAGCTGGTCGGCGTCCCTGCGTTGAACGCCTTCACGCACGAGCAACATCTCGGCGGCGTCGTGGCCGCGGTCGGCGGCGACACCGAGTGCTCCGATGAGCGCGCGAGTGGCGATGGCGACGGGTCGGCCGTCGCCGCGAGGCCCGCCCCCGGGCACCAGCCTGCTGACCTCGTGCGGCAGTTCACCGGCCGGCCACAGCGAGAGCTCGACAGCGCTGCGATACGCGTGCGCGATTGTCGCGCCCGCCTCCTCGCCGATCGCGATCAGCGAGGAGATGGACTCGTGGTCGATCACGACGTCGGTACGAAGAGCAACCCGCGACGCCGTGAGGAGCCCCAGGTTGCGGGCAACCGATTCCCCGGCAGCCCCGTCGAGCAGGCCGCGGGCGACGAGGTGCTCGCGGGCTACCTCACGTGCGCGAGCGTCGCCGGCGCCAACCCTGACAGGAAGGAACGGAGGTGGCAGGCGCACGGCGTGTTCGCGGCAGAGCACGGCCAGCTCGTCAACCGAGAGCAGTAAACGACGCGCGGCCATCAGAGCCCCAGAACATGCAGGCCACGCTGGAGAAGGTCCGCAGCTGCCTGTTCGAGGCGGTGGATCTCCTCGAGGCGGCCGCTGACCGTTGTGGCATGCCGGCGAAGCACCTCGGCCGCGTGTTCGAACTCCTCGACGCATCGACTGGTGGCGTGGCGGAAGTCGTCCACCCTCGAGGCAAATGCCGCCGAGGCCACCGAGTGCCAATCGACAGCCCCAGCTGTCCGGTGCGCGGTTGACCCGGCGTTCGCGACGTTGTCCGCCGTGGCCACGCAATGGGCCGCCAGCTGCTCAATGGATGCGGAGTCACCCCACATATCCGCTCGCCCTCCGTCGTCGACTCGGAGTCCGACGCTAGCGAAATCCGAGGGGTGGCGATGTGGGGCATGTGGACAACTGTCCATCAAGCCTGGTTCTTACGAGAGTCTTACGGCAGGTTCTTACAGGGTCGTTACGTGTCGCCCATCTGGGTCGTTCGGGGGCGACACGCGGCAAAACCCTTGATACACAAGCGTTGTTCGTTGCGCCGAGTGATTCGGAGCACCGCCCACAACGTTAGGAATCGACATGGCACGGGACCTTCGCAACAGCCGTTCAGGCCGCCTCGTCCGGCAGCTCGTCGCGCTCGGCACCGCGGCCGCCGCCACGGTTGCCTTCACATCGTTCGCCCAGCCGGCGTCGGCCAACGATGGGGCCGGTGATCGCTCGCGCGCGGAGCACGCGGTCTTCGTCCAGACCAACGATCCTGGTGGCAACGCCGTCATCGCCTACCGCCGTGCCGGCGACGGATCCCTCACCCGGCTCACGACGTACGCGACCGGCGGTCTCGGCGGCACTCAGACGGGTGCCGTCGTCGATCCCCTGGCCTCACAGGGATCTTTGACGTACGACGGGGTGCATCACCTGCTGTTCGCGGTCAACGCGGGCAGTGACACCTTTACCGTCTTCCGCGTGCGCGGGGCCGAACTCGAGCGCCTGGATGTCATCGGCAGCCGTGGTCACCTCCCGACATCGGTCTCGGTGTCCGGTGAAGTCGTCTATGTGCTGAACGCCGGCTACGACGGCGCGATCAGCGGCTTCCGGATTCGCGGTGGCAGCCACGTCGTCCCGATCGCCGAGTCGACGCGCACGCTCGGGCTGGGCAACCCGGCCACCCCCTTCTTCCTCAAGTCCCCGTCGCAAGTCGCGGTCACGCCCGATCGCACGGCCGTCATCGTGGCGACGAAGGTCGCGGGAACGCTCGAGGTCTTCCCGTTGAACCACCAGGGTCTCCCGTCGGGGAGCCCGGTCATCACCGCGTCGGCCGCCCCGGTGCCCTTCGCGCTCGTCTTCGACAGCGCGGGTCGCCTGCTCGTGACGGAGGCGAGCGGCGGGGAGTCGTCGTACGTCGTCAATGCCGACGGCACCCTGTCGATCATCTCGTCGCATGTCGCGAACGGCCAGACGGCCGGCTGCTGGTCCGTGGTCGCGAAGGGCTACGTGTACGTCGCGAACTCGGGCTCGGCCACGATCACGGGCTACTCGGAGGATGCTTCGGGACACCTTGCGCTGCTCAACGCGGACGGCGTCACTGCGACAACGGGCGCAGGCCCGGTGGACCTCGCGGTCAGCGGAGACAAGTACCTGTACCAGCTGTCGACGGGCAGCGGCGTCATCGATGAGTTCCTGGTTAACAACAACGGGTCCTTGACCCGGATCGGCACGCTGACCGGATTCCCGCCCGACAACGGCACCGGGTACGAGGGCATCGCGGCCTTCTAGCATAAGACGTGACGGCCCCGGACTGTTTTCTGGTCCGGGGCCCTCGCGCGATGTGATCGCCGTTCGGTGACGATGGCATAACCGAGCGCAACCACCAGGCTTGAGCTGACGTGATACGGAGCGGAACGTTACGCAATCGTTTTGTACGAGTGGCCGCCACGTGGACCCATCACAGTGGCCTTGATCCAGAGCCAACGGTCATTGCGCGTGGGCCGAATGGGGGAAAATCCCCAGTGTTTGCAGGCATTCCCGGTCGTCATGTCGACGCAGTGTCGACCGCCGTCGCACGCATAGTGACATGTGACAGGCACCTTGGCCTCGTCCTAGATTTTGACTCCTCAAAGCGCACAACTGGGGAGCGAGCACGTGCATCGCGTACCGCGAACCGTCGTCGGTGTGGTCGCTGCCGTCGCACTACTGAGCGTGTCGTCACCGGCGCCGGCTTCCGCGTCCAGCTCCTCGCGTGCGTTGTGCACGAGCAAGTCCTTCAGCTGCCTGACGGGGAGCGGCTTTCACGGTCAGTCGGCGTGGGGGTCGTGGGGCCCGGGACACAACTGCGTGAGCTACGCGGCGTACCGGCTGAAGAAGAACGGCGTCCTCGACCCGTGGTCCTCGGCCGCGCCGGACGCCAGCAAGTGGGATGAAGAGGCGCGGTCCGCCGGCGTCCGTGTCGACCACGTGCCCGCCGTTGGCGCGATCGCCCAGTGGGACGTCGGGACGTACGGCCACATCGCGTACGTCGAACGTGTGACGGCGCAGTACATCGACATCAGCGAGGACTCATACATCAACGACAGCTCCGGGGTCTCCTCCGTCCGCCGGTTGAGCCGCACGGGCAGGGACTTCGCGACCGCTGACTTCCTGCACTTCCACGTCAAGCCGGCACACCGCTGAACGTAGTCAGCCGAGCCCTTCACCGGCCCTGACGACCCCCGCGTCGTACGCGCGGACGACGGCCTGCACCCGATCCCGCACGTCGAGCTTCGCCAGGATGTGCGCCACGTGCGTCTTGACGGTCGCCTCCGACACGAACAGTCGTCCCGAGATCTCGGTGTTGGACAATCCCCGCGCCATGAGCACCAGGACTTCCCGCTCGCGGGCCGTGAGGGACTCGATGCCCTCGTCGCGGAGGCCGAGGGCGGCCGGGCCGTCCAGGAAGCGTTCCAGCAGGCGCCGCGTCACCGTCGGGGCGACCACCGCGTCACCGGCGGCCACGACGCGGATGGCGGACAGGAGATCGGGCGGCGGCACGTCCTTCAGCAGGAAACCGCTCGCCCCGGCACGCAGGCCGGCCACCACGTATTCGTCCAAGTCGAACGTCGTGAGGATCAGCACGCGGACGGCGGGGTGCGCCGCAACGATGCGCTGCGTCGCCGCAACGCCATCGAGGACCGGCATCCGCACGTCCATCAGCACCACGTCCGGCAACAGCGACGTGACGACGGCGACCGCTTCCTCACCATCGCCGGCTTCGCCGAGCACCGTCATGTCGTCCTGCGCGTCGAGCACCATCCGGAAGCCCATGCGCAGCATCGGCTGATCGTCGACGAGCACGAGCCGGATCATTCGCCGGCTCCCACGGGGATCGTGACGTCGACGAGCCAACCGTGCGGACGGGCGGGGGCGGCCGCGAACGTGCCGCCCAGCATCGTGACGCGCTCCCGCATGCCGATCAGTCCGTGCCCGAGAGGGCTGCCCGTGCCCGGTTCCCTTGTGCCCTCATCGGAGATGCGCACGTGGACCGATGTCGGCGTGTGGGACAGAGCGACTTCCACCGGCGTGCCGGCGCCGGCGTGCTTGAGCGTGTTCGTGAGGCACTCCTGGACGACGCGGTAAACCGTGAGGCCGACACTGGCCTGCACGGGCGGAGCCGCCCCATCGCTGGTCAACCGCACCGGTAGTCCCGCTGAGCGCATCTCGACCACCAGCGCGTCGATGTCGGTCAGCCCGGGCTGCGGCGCCGTGCCCGACTCTTCCGTGCCGCGCAGAACGCCGAGCAGTTGTCGCAACTCCGTCAACGCCGACCGGCCGCTGGCCGCGATGACGTCGAGGGCCGCGCGGGCCTGCTCCGGATGCGCATCGAACGCGTACATCGCACCGTCGGCCTGCGCCACGATCACGCCGACGCGGTGCGCCACGACATCGTGCATCTCGCGCGCGATCCGGCCACGTTCCTCCGCGACCGCCGCCCGGGCGAGCGCGTCCCGTTCACTCTCGGCCCGCAGCGCTCGATCCTCCAGGCCTTGCAGGTAGACGCGGCGCACCCGGATGGCTCGGCCCGTGTAGAAGATGGCGACGACGACCACCATTGGCGCGATGAGGTCGGTCCACGAGGTCGCCTTCGGATCCTGCGCCCAGGTGATGAGGAGAATCACGACCGAAAGGGCGCCGGCCGCGTCGCTGAGGCGGCCGCCGCGGTAGACGGTCAGCGTGTAGACGGCCACGAGCACCGCGATGTCACCGGGTCGCGCCGTGATCTGAAGGCTGAGCTGGATCACGACCAGCGCGAAGATCACGGCCGCCGAAGGGAGCGGCCAGCGCCGCCGCACGAGCAGCGGCAAGACGATCAGGCTTGTCAATACAAGCGTTCGGGCCGGGATCGCCGCGTCCTCTCCGCGCCCGACCGAGACGACGTTCAGGGCCAGCAACGCCAGGACAATGAAGACATCGACCACCCGTGGCCACCAGCGCGGTGAACGCGGGCGGCGCATGGGGGCCGATGTCTCGTCGTACACGTTGATCATGCGTCCCGTCGTACCAGGAGAAAGCCTCCGACCGTGAGTGCCACGGCGGCGTACACGGCCATCATGACCGCTGCCATCCCGGTCGAGAGCGTGTTCGAGTCGTGGACCGGTTGCATCAACGAGCCCGCGAGGGACATGGGGAGCCACTTGCCGACCGACGAGCTCCACTGGCCGGGGAGGAAGTTGGCGATCAGCGGCAGGATGAACACGAGCCCGACACCGACACTGATCCCCGCTGCCGTGCTCCGGACGATGGCCCCGATCCCGAGGGCGATAAGACCCAGGAGCACGAGGTACGTCACGGCGCCGAGCAGCGAACCGATGACGCCGTGCGCGCCGATCGTCGTCGAGGCCCCCGTCGTACGCAGCAACGGTTGCGCCACGAAGAACGCCCCGAAGCAGGCCACGACGGACACGATGGCCGCAACGGCCGCGAAGACGATGGCCTTCGCGCCGAGGGCCGTGATGCGCCGTGGGACGGCGGCAAGCGTGGCCCGGATCGTGCCGGAGGAGTACTCCGCGGTCATGGCCAGAACGCCCAGCACCACCAGGACGAGCTGGGCGAACACCATGGTCTGCAGGCTCGCGTCGACAGCGTTGAAGCCGACCTTGTCCTGCGGGTCCATGGTCTTCCACGTGTTCGAGATGGCGAACGCGAGCAGCGCGGTGCCACCGATGCCGATGGTCAGCATCGTCGCGATGGTCCACCGCGTCGATCGGACCGACTTCAGCTTGATCCACTCGGCGCTCATGGCCCGGGGGAGGGTCGCGGCGCTCATGACGCCACCTGCGCGGTGTACTCGAGGCTGTCCTTCGTGAGTTCCATGAACGCTTCCTCCAAGGATGCGCGTCGGGGGGTGAGTTCGTGCAGCACGGTGCGCGTGTCGGCCGCGAGGCGGCCCACTTCTTCAACGCCCATTCGTCGTACGACAAGAGCGCCGTCTGGCTCGTCGGTGACGAGCGCGCCGTTGGCGATGAGCGCAGTCCGCAGGTCTGTCGACACGCGTGCCCGGACCAGGACGTCGTCCGCACTGGCGGTGCTCACGAATTCCTCGACCGAGCTGTCCGCGATGAGGCGGCCCCGGCCGATGACGATGAGGTGGTCCGCCGTCAGTGCCATCTCAGCCATGAGGTGGCTCGAGATGAGGACGGTGCGACCTTCTTGCGCCAGGCCCTTGAGCA
>JAVEEB010000374.1 GCA_030840665.1 Frankiaceae bacterium
ATGCGGGCGTCGATGGTCTGCGCGGCGATGACACGCCACGCCGTGACGGGTTGGTCCTGCCCGATCCGGTGGACGCGGTCAATCGCCTGGGTCTGCTCCGCGGCTGTCCAGGACAGCTCCGCGAGGACGACGTTGGAGGCGACCTGCAAGTTGAGCCCGACGCCGGCGGCGGTCAGTGAACACACGACGACGTGAACGTCCGGGTCGTTCGTGAAGGCGTCGATGCTCTTCTGCCGGACGCGTGAGGTCTGGTCGCCGCGGATCGAGGTGTAGCCGATGCCGCGCTGGGCGAACGTCTGCTCGGCGATGTCCATCACGTCCACGTGCTTGGCGAAGAAGACGACCTTGCCGACGTTGCGCACCAGCTGGGCGGCGTAGTCCGCGGACAGCGCGGCCTTGGCCTGCCCGATGCGACGCATCATGCTGAACACGTTCTCCTGGCCGGCCTGCTCCTTCGCCTCCTGCCGTTCCCAGGTGGCGATCCTTCGTACAAGGTCATGATCGATGCCCTCGACGACGGCGGCCGACGAGCGCGCCTCCATAGCCGCCTGGTACCGCTTGACCAGCCGGCGGGCCAGCACCCGCTCCGCCTTGCGGATCGATGCGCCCACGGCGCCGTCGAGCTCCACCGGGAGGTCGGCGATCCGCCGGGCCGGGATGTCCGCCGCCACGTCGACCTTGCGCCGCCGGACGATGCCGAGGTCGATCACGGCCTGGCGGGCCGCGGGGTAGAAGCCCGGCTCCGACGGGACCATCCCGTTGCGCTCCAGGGCCGCCATCAGCGCGGGCCCCGGCTCCTTCTCGCCGATCCAGCCGAGGAACTGCCAGATGGTCAGGAAATCCTCGATGTCGTTGATGAGCGGAGTGCCGGTCAGCGCCATCAGCAGTGGCCGCACCGTCCGCGCCTGGATCCGCTCGGACACCTCGAGGACGTGCCGGGACCGCTGCGAGCTCTTGTTCTTGATGAAGTGGGCCTCGTCGACGACCATGCCGCGGAAACCGAAGGAACCGAGCCAGCCGACGTGGCGGTCCAGGACCTCGTAGTTGACGACCACGATGTCGGAGAACGCGTCGACGGTGTCACCGTCGCCGTGGACGACCGTGGCTGTGCGCCTCGGCGTCCACATCCGCGCTTCGCGTGCCCAGTTGGTTTTGACGACATTTGGTACGACGACCAGCAGCGGGTAGGCGCCAGCGGCCTCTGCTGCCAGCAGTGCCTGTGCCGTCTTACCGAGCCCCGGTTCGTCCGCCAGCAGGAACGTGCGGTGACCCTCCGCGGCGGCCGCGACGACCTGAGCCTGGTGCGGCATCAGCTGCAGGCCACCCGGGGCCCGCAGCGACGACGGTTCGGGAAGGCGCATGCACGACGGGGCACCACCCGAGGCCTGCTCGAAGGAGCGCAGGAGCGGGCCGAGGAGCTCCCAGGTGGCGAGCAGCCGAGGACGTTCCTCCCGTACGGCGGCGGAGAAGTCCGGCTGAAGGAACGGGTTGGTCAGCTGCCGCGAGATGACCGACTGCGGGATCACCCGCCGGTCGACCCGGCCCGACGGCGAGTCGGAGCGTGTCGGCTCGGGGGGCAACTCGGGCGGCAGCTCCTGGCCCGCGGCGAGCCGCAACTTGCGCAGGATGGCCCGCGTCTCGGGAAGGATCTCGGCGTCTTCGATGAGGAGCGCCAGGAGGGAACTGTCGCGCGGCGCCGTCCTCGCGAGGACCGTCGCGACTCCTTCGAGCCGCTTGATCCTGGTACTGCGTTGCGCATCGCTCATCTCGCCGGATTGGATCTGGGCGCGTTCCTCGCGCACCAGCAGGGCGACGGCTTGGAAGGTGCCGCGGGTCGTGGGTCCGACCTTGCCGACTTGAACCGCCTGCTCGACGTCCCGCACGGCCTTGGCCAGCACCGGCACGAGGCCCTGCTCGGCGCGTTCGCGCGTGCGCCTGGGCTGCCGCGAGGTCGACGCCGAAGCCGTTCGTCGAGGCTGGCGCCCGTCTCGTGCCGTCACGCAGACACTCCTTCGATCTAACGGTCGGCAGCGCGCCGAACCACTTACCTGTACGACCCGTCCCGCGGTTCGACGCGGCACGCCGGATGACCCGTCGCGGATGCGACGTAAACCGACGCCCCGGGGCCGACGGCGTCCGCGCGTCCCGCGCAGCTCCACCTGACCCGGTTCCGGGCCGCCGGCGGGGATATTGCTCCGGCGGGCCATGACCGTCGCTGTGGTGGCATGACGGACTGGCTGGTAGACCAGCGTAACGCACAGGAGGGTGAGGGTCTCGGTCTGATGGTTACGCGGCCGTCCCGTCGGCGGCGCTCAGTTCGCCAGGTGGCGCGCTGTGCGGGGCTCCCTACGCCGCGCTCGATGGATCGCATCGCGATCGCTCGTCGCCCCGAGCCACGTGCGGTAACCGCCATCGAGGTTCGCCGAGTCGTGGCCCAACGCTGACAGGATGGCGACCGCTGTATGCGAGCGTTGCCCGACGCCGCAATGCGCAACGATCAGCCCGGGGGGAAGCTCACGGTGCCTTGAGCGCAGGTCGTCGAGCGGGATATGCACCGAGCCGGGAATCGACCCGTCCGCGCACTCGACGGCGTCACGAACGTCGAGGACGGTCGCGCCGGCCGCTTGCACAGCGGCCAGCTCGTGCCACTGCACCGCTCGTTCATCGCCGGACAGCCGGTTGCCGGCGACGTAGCCCAGCATGTTCACGGGATCCTTCGCGGACCCGTACTGCGGGGCGTAGGCAAGCTCAAGGGCCGCCAGTTCCGTTGCCGGCACGCCCGCGTACATCGCAGTTGCCAGCACATCGATCCGCTTGTCGATGCCGTCCATGCCGACGCCCTGCGCGCCGAGGATCGTCCCGTCCGGATCGACCAACAGCTTCAGGGCCATCTGCTCCGCGTCGGGGAAGTAGCCCGCGTGCGACGTTGGGTGCGTATGCACGACCAGATGGTCACGCCCGGCGGCCCGAAGCCGCTTCTCGTTCCAACCGACAACGCCGACTTGCAGCCCGAAAACGCGCACGATCGCCGTCCCGAAGTGCGGGCGCTGAGCCGTGGCGCGGCCCGCGATGTGATCCGCTACCAGCCTGCCTTGACGGTTGGCGATGTTGGCGAGTGGGATGAGCGCGCGGTCCTCAGACATTTCGTCCGTCTTTTCCACCGCGTCGCCGACGGCGTAGATCCGCGGGTCGCTCGTTCGAGAGAACTCGTCGGTGAGGATGCCGCCGCGCTGCCCGACAGCCAGCCCTGCGTCGGTTGCCAGTCGCACCTCTGGTCGGACGCCGATCGCCAGGACCA
Source organism: Frankiaceae bacterium (assembly GCA_030840665.1). Taxonomy (GTDB): domain Bacteria; phylum Actinomycetota; class Actinomycetes; order JAVEEB01; family JAVEEB01; genus JAVEEB01. Next base: position 3,299 of record JAVEEB010000374.1, read on the forward strand.
CAAGGTCCGCAGGAAGCGTTGTGCCGTCTGTTAGTTCGACGGAGGTCGGCAAGACCTTCGCCAGTCCAACCCCTAGCGACAGCGTCACGCCCCGCCCGCGCAGTTCGACGTGCACCACGGCGGCGAGCTCGGGGTCCAGCGGTGCCAACACCTGGTCACCGAGTTCGACAATGCTGACTGCAATTCCCCGGCGATGCAGGTTCTCCGCGACCTCCAGCCCCACGAAGCCGCCCCCGACCACTGTCGCCGTTTGCACGCCCGCGTCGAGGGCAGCGGCGATCCAGTCCATGTCTTCGACTGTCCGCAGCGCCATCGCCCGGCGGACGCCCGGCACGTCGGGGACAATCGGCCGCGCTCCTGGGCTCAGGACCAGGTGGTCCCAGGTCTCCTCGTACTCCCCGCCATTGTCGAGGTCGCGGACACGCACAAGGCGCCGGTCACGGTCGATGGCGACAACCTCGGACCGCACGCGGACGTCGAGCCTGAACCGGGAGGCAAGAGATTGCGGCGACTGCAGCAACAGGGCATCGCGGTCGTCAATGACGCCACCGAGGTGGTACGGCAAGCCGCAGTTCGCGTACGACACGTACCCACTGCGCTCCACGACGACGATTTTGTGGTGCTCGTCCAGCCGACGCAATCTGGTCGCGGTGGACATGCCACCCGCGACACCGCCCACGATCAATGTCTTCGTCATCGAGCCCTCCTGGCGCTCGTCATGCCAACGACAGAAACATGCGCTCGAGCGCGTCGAGGTTGACATCCGTCGACTGGCCGGCAGCCTTCGCGGACAGGCACTGCTCGAGGCCGCTCGCGATCACCTTGAAGCCGGCCCGATCCAAGGCGCGCGACACCGCAGCCAACTGCATCACAACTTCCGAGCAGTCCCGGCCGTCTTCCAGCATCGCGATCACGCCACGGATCTGCCCTTCGGCGCGTCGAAGGCGTTTCACGACGCCGCCGAGTGCCGGCTCCTCGATCTGCATGAACGTCCCTTTCGTTGGGTGCTCGGCAGTTGCGTCCGAACGTGGTCGTAGTATTCAACATACCCCCGGGGGTAATTCTTCAGCTTGCAGCAGCCGCACAAGCGTCCCGGGTCAAGGGTCGGAGAATCAGCAATGTGTCGAGCAGTGACCTGTCGCACCTGTGGCCTGAAAAGCTGGGCGGGCTGTGGCGAGCATGTGGCCCAGGTGATGGCAGGAGTGCCCGCCGCCCAACGCTGCCCCGGTCACGAGACCCTCCATCGGCGCAGCAGTTGGCTGCCACGATTCCGGCGCCTCGCCGACCCATCGAGCGTCGACCCATCGGCCTGCCTCAAGCAGGCGAAGACGGAGGAAATCACCATGTCCGTCACCGAAATTCTCGGACATCGGCTCCACATCGACGAGGACGGCTATCTCACCGAGTACGACGAATGGGACGACGACGTCGCCGCCGCACTCGCCGCGCAGATCGGCATCACCTTGACCCCCGAGCATTGGAAGATCCTTCGCTTCCTCCGGGACGACTTCCAAAGCCGCGGTGAGACGGCGACAACGCGCCGCGTTCAGGTAACCGGCGGCGTCCCGATCAAAGAACAGTTCGCGCTCTTCCCCAAGAAGCCGGCCAAAAAGATGGCCTACATCGCCGGGCTACCCAAGCCCCACAGCTGCGTCTAAACGGAGACCACGACCATGACATCAACCGCGTGTCTTCGGGCGACAGTGCCCAACTTCGGCGACGACCAGGCGACCGATCGCAAGCTCGCCGTCATCTGTTCCAAGGGCAACCTGGACATGGCCTACCCCGGCCTGATCCTCGCCAACGCCGCCCTCGGTGAAGGCATCGACACCACGATCTTCTTCACGTTCTGGGGCTTCGACATGATCACGAAGTCGCGCATGCACAACCTGCAGTTCAGTCCCGCCGGCAACGCTGCCATGCACCTACCGCTCGCCGACATGCACCTGCCGCAGTCGCTCGCTCCGATGCCCGGGATGACGGCCGTGGCGACGAAAATGCTCAAGAAGCAGATCGCCGACCTCGGCGTACCGGAGATCCCGGACTTCCTCGATCAGATCGTCGCAGCAGGGGGTCACCTGTGGGCCTGCCGCATGTCGGCCGACATGAACCGCCTGTCCATCGCCGACCTCCGCGACGATGTCGACGGCATCATCAGCGCGTCGCAGTTCATCGAAAAAACCGAAGGGGCACAGCTGCTCTTCATCTGATCGGTCCTCGACCAAAAGCAACGGCGATCGCTCGTGCAGTTGTCCCGCGCCTACGACCAGTCGCCCATCGAGGGGTGGATCAGGTCAACGCTGTTGTCGACGGTGCGACGGGTCTCGTCGACGTCGGTGAGCCGCATCCCCGCGTGCGTCTTGTAGCGCTTGTTCACCGCGATCAGCACCGCCGTCAGCGCCTCGACGTGCCTCGCCAGCCGCAGCGACCCGCCGTCGAGCCCGCGAAGGCCAGGGATCGCGCAGGCCAGCGCGATCACGGTGTCCTTCGCGACGAGGTCGTCGCCCACAACGAGGACGTCAGTGACGATGTCGTCGTGGCCGACCAGTAACCGCTGGGCGCCGATGTGGTTGAACGCGGCGCAGACGCGCGAGCGCGGCAGGAGGGCGGCGGCCTGCTCCGCGGCACTCCCCTCCGGCACGTCCAGCGCGAAGGCTCCGCGCTTGTCGAAGCCCAGCGGGTTCACGCAGTCGACGACGATCCGGCCGGCCAGCGCTTCGGACAGCTCGGTCAGCAGGGCGGCGTGCCCTTCGTACGGAACCGCAATGAAAACGACGTCCGCCCCGGCGGCCTCGGCGTTCGTGACCCCGCGCACCCGTCCCTGGGTGTCCGCGATCCCTGCCGCAACCACGGCGGCTCGGGAAGCGTCCCTGGACCCCAGCAGCACGGTCGCCCCGGCCATGGCGAAGCGGCGCGCGAGACCGCGGCCCTGGGCGCCGGTGCCCCCGAGAACGCCGAGGACGAGTCCGATCTGTGCGCGTTCGCCGGGTTCGGTCACGCGGTCAATCCTGCCAGGTGAGCCGCGCCACGGCCGATCCAGCCACCGTGGGCCCCGCCAGTCGCTACCGTTGGCCTGGTCGGCAGGAGGACAGGTGGATCGCGACCAGCTGGAGGCGCTGCGGGATCTCCTCGCGCCCACGCATTGGCTGACCCGGTCGCGCGCTTTCGCCGCGTCGCTGCGGTCGGCGGGGCATCGCGAAGGCGGCTTGCTCGTCGTCGGCACGCCAACCGTCGAGCCATGGCACCTGACCGCTCACCTCGCCGACGAGGCCCGGTGGGCCGGGCTGCCCGACCTGTCGCCGACGCTCGTGCGCTGGAACCCGCCCGTCGACGCGCCCCCGCATCTGGCCGTCGGCCTGTCCCGGCTCGAGCACGCCGCGAAGGGCGAGACGGTCTTCGTCGTCGCCCCCGATGCCGCCCCGGACGTGCTCCTCGAGCGGATCGCCGACGCGCGGCGCGACGGCGCGGTGGTGCTGTCGCTCGACAGCGACGACGAGAACCTCCACGGCCTCGCGCATGACGTCCTGAGCGTCCCGCACAACGACCCGGTCAACTTCGAGATCATCAGCCACCTCGTGTCCGCGGCGGCTGGTCAGCCCCGGATCCCTCGTGCCGGTGCGCGCGGGCGGCTGGCGGCCTTGCTGGACACGATCGCGGGCGTGCGGCACTAGGGCCCCGTCGAGGCGCCGGGCCTCACATCGCCGATGCGAGCGTCAGCCAGCGGCCGGCATGTAATGGGCGGCGATGGCGAGCCCCACGCCGACGAACGTCGCGAAGCCGACCGCGATGAACGGCAGGGCCGCGCGGAAGCTGCGGTTGGGCCGGTTGGCGATGCGGAACGAGAACACCGCGGCCAGGGCCAGCACGGGCACGGCGTACACGATCGCGTAAACGAGCGCGACCTTCTCCTCGTGACTCACGGATCCGCCTCCCTTTCGTCAAGCTGCCGCGCCAGCCTAGCGGCGGGCCCCTTGAGCCTGGCACGTCGGGCGGCGTCCCAGCGGAAGCCGTTGCCTATTCGCAACATCAGACGACTTCAGCCGTAACACGAATGGCCGAGAGTTAACCCATGCAACTACGCCGCCTCCGCAACGAGCCGATCGATGTCGGCGCGTACGAGCTTGCGTACGCCGAGCTGTCGGCCATCCGCGAGGCCCACGAAACGTGCACCGAAAGCGCCCTGGATTGCCGCGCCGGCATCCTGTGGGCCACGAACACTGCGTTCATGCACCTTGACGCTGACCTCGACGGCGCCCTCGACGCGGGCACCACCCGCTCCCTCCTCCTGCACCACGCGGCCGAGGTCAACGACATGCTGGCCCGGCGGACGTCCGGCCGCGTCGGCGGTCTTTTCGTCGCCGGGACACGCCTGCAGGCCGCCATAGCGGTCCGTTCGTACTGACTCAATTCGGGGCGCCGAAGACGTGCCGGTCGGCGTCGAACGTGAAACGCCTGCCGTCCGCAGCGACGAGCGCCAACACGCTGCCGGTCACTCCGGTGATCACCCATGGGCCCAAGAGCTCGGGGGCCGTGAAGTGCGCGAACTCGCCGTGGGTCTGAGGATCCTTGATCGTTCGTACGACAAGAGTCCCCACGGGACCCCATTCGCCAGCCGCGGTCGCCTCGGTGGACCCGGCGTACACCTCGACCTCGTAACCGTTCAGAACGGTCGTCCAGGCGTTGGCGACCGTCAGCCCGGCGAATTGACTCGCCTGGCCGTCGCTCTGGATGGCGCCGACGGACCAGCCGTCGGGGAGGACCGAGGTGGCAGGTGTCACGTCCCGCGGTGGCATCGGAGGAAGCTCGGGCGGCAGCACATCCACGACGTGCCAGGAATGACCGGCGTCGGATGTCGAGTACAGCTTGTGAGGCCCCGTCCACGCCGGGCCGACATCGTCGAGGAGCCAGGCGCGGTCCGGTCCGACAGCCGCGAAGCCGTTGGGCGTGCCCCCACCGTCTCCATAACCAACCGGCTTCAATGCGTGCCAGCTCCTGCCTCC
>JAVEEB010000453.1 GCA_030840665.1 Frankiaceae bacterium
CCCGCGGCATCGGCGGAGGTCCACGTGAGCGGCCGCAGCCTGTCGCTGCGCAGGTTCCACACAGCGCCGGATCCGGCCACCCAACCCGTTGACGTCTTGTAGGTGGCGAATGTCTCGTACAACCGGCACGTGTCCTTGTTGACGACGATGGCGTGCCGATCCCCGGTCGCGGTGTTGCCGCCTTCGATCTTCGTGTCGACGCCGAGCGGGTAGTTGACCCGGTCGCTCTCGTCGGCGTAGTCGAAGGTCAAGGGCACCGCGGGGTGCGTCCCGCTGACGACGGTGACCGGAATGCCATAGGGGACGGGCTGTTCGCCGTACGACGGTCCGAAGTCGGGGTGCAGGCGGCGCGTGGGCGACATGTGCGACAGCCACTGCGCGCTGCGCGCATTTACGGGGAGGGCGCTGATGTCGGCGTGCCAATAGTTGTCGGCCGGAAAAACCGTGCAGGTGGTGCCGGGAAGCGCGCGCGGTGCTGCCGCGGTGGAGGGTGCCGCGGTCGTCAGGGCGAGCGAGAGGGCCAGCGGGATGGCCAGGAGCGGGCGGCGGGTCACGAGTCAATCTTCGGTGCGTTTGAGGGTCTGGAGGAGGGGCCGCGCGGGTGAGGGATCCGTATCCCTGGGCATAGTCGACGGGTACGTCCACCGCGGACAGCCGACGACAAGGGGGCCTTTCATGGGGCGCAAGGCAACAATGACAGCTCTGGCAGGCGTAATCGTGCTGCTGGCGGGGTGCTCATCGGCGAAGACCGCCGCGCAGAGTCCCACCGTCAGCACACCCGCTGCTTCCTCGTCGGGTGCTTCGAGCACGCCCACGAGCGCAAGTCCGTCCACTGGGACGACCAGTGGCGCCCCCACCGACCTCGCGTCGATGACGGGGCCCCAGCTTGTCGCCGCCGCGGCCAAGGCCATGCTCGCCGCCGGATCGCTAAAGGCCACCGGTAACGGATCGTTGCTGGGCGGCGCGCCGTCGAAGTTCACTCTCGTCATAGCGGCGGAGGCCTCCGAGATGCACGTGTCCTTCGGCGGAAAGCCTGCGACGGTCATCACGACAAAGACCGCGTCGTACATCAACGGCCCCCTGGCGCTGTGGACGACGGAGAAAGTGCCATCGGCGCTGGCCAAGAAGCTGGCCGGCAAATGGATTTCCGTGCCCGGCGGCAATGGTGGTCCCAGCGGTCTGACGTTGACGACGATGGCGAAGGAACTGACCAACCCGACGAGCGGCGGCAAGATTCTGGACGCGGTCACGAGATCGACGTACAACGGCAAGGCTGTGTATGTCGTGAAGCAGGCAGACGGGTCGCTCATCGACATCGCCGCCGACGGCCCGCCACTGCCGTTGTACCTCGAGAACCACGGTGCGGACAGCTCGACGTTCACCTTGTACGACTACGGGAAGCCGAACGTGATCCTCACCCCGAAGGGCGCCCAGGACCTCGCGACGCTGATGAAGTAGGCATTCGCCACCCGACGGTGTTGACCGGCCCGATGGACCGGCCTGCGAGACTCGTGTGATGAGCGCCACCATCGTCGCCCGCGGTCTCGCTGCGGGGTTCGCCGACCGCATGCTGTTTTCCGGGCTCGACCTCGTCGTCGCGCCCGGCGACGTGCTTGCGGTCGTGGGGGCCAACGGCGCCGGCAAGTCGACCTTGTTGCGCTTGCTCGCGGGTGTCGACGCGCCCGCGGCCGGCACGGTCGGCCTCACGCCGGCACACGCCAGCGTCGGCTGGTTGCCACAGGAGGTCGAACGGCGCGCCGGCGAGACGGTGCTCGGACACCTACGGCGGCGCACCGGCATCGCGGCCGCCGACTCGGCGCTCGAGCAGTCAACCGAAGCGCTGGCGGCGGAGTTGCCGGGCGCCGGCGACGAGTACTCGGTGGCGTTCGACCGTTGGATGGCCTTGGGTGCCCCAGACTTCGAGGACCGCACCGGCGAGGCTCTCGCCGATCTGGGGTTGTCCCTCGACACGGGCCTGCTCATGACGGCGCTATCCGGTGGGCAGGCTGCGCGCGTCGGTTTGGCCGCACTTTTGCTGTCCCGCTTCGATGTCCTGCTGCTCGACGAGCCTACGAACGACCTGGACCTCGACGGGCTGGCGCGCCTCGAGGCTTTCGTCCGCGGGCAGCGGGCCGGCGTCGTGCTGGTCAGCCACGACCGGGAGTTCCTTGCCCGGTGCGCGACGAGCGTGGTGGAGCTCGACCTCGCGCAACAGAAGGTCGCGGTCTACGGCGGTGGTTACGCGGCGTACCTCGAGGAGCGCGAAGTCGCCCGCCGGCACGCGCGCGAAGCCTTTGATCTGTACGACGACCGCGTGTCGTCGCTGGAGGCCCGCGCGCAGATGCAGCGGGGCTGGCTCGATCGAGGAAAAGCCAACGCGGTCAAGAAAAAGAAGGACAACGACAAGATCGGGCGCAACTTCCGCACCGAACAGACGGAGAAGCAGGCAGCCAAGGCCCGGCAGACCGAACGCATGATCGAACGGCTCGAAGTGGTCGAGGAGCCGCGCAAGGAATGGGAGTTGCGGTACGAGATCGCGGCGGCTCCGCGGGGGAGCAGCGTCGTGGCGACGCTCCGAAATGCCGTTGTACGACGTGGTTCCTTCGCGCTCGGCCCCGTCAACGTGCAGGTCGACGCCGGCGACCGGATCGGGGTGACGGGGCCCAACGGGGCCGGCAAGACGACGTTGCTGGGCGCGCTGCTCGGGCGGCTGCCGGTGGACGAGGGCTCGGCGTCGCTGGGTGCGAGCGTGGCCCTCGGCGAGGTCGACCAGGCGCGCGCCATGCTCGACTCGACCGTGCCGCTCATGGACGCCATGGGTGCTGAGCTCCCCGATTGGCCGACGGCGGAGGTGCGCACGCTGCTCGCGAAGTTCGGCCTGAAGGCCGACCACGTGTTGCGGCCGACGTCGTCGCTGTCGCCGGGGGAGCGCACTCGTGCCGCGCTGGCGTTGTTGCAGGCGCGCGGCGTCAACGTGCTGGTGCTCGACGAGCCGACGAACCACCTCGACCTCCCCGCGATCGAACAGCTGGAAGAGGCGCTGGAGTCGTACACAGGCACTCTTCTGCTCGTCACCCACGATCGCCGCATGCTCGACACGGTCAGGCTCACGCGCCGCTGGCACGTCGACAGCGGCCGGCTCACCGAGAGCTGAGACCGTTTCGCGTCAGCCGCCCAATCGCAGGATCATGTACGTCGCCGGGTCGTCAAATGTGAAGCCGCACTCAAGGTAGAAGGCCTCGGCACCTGCGTTGTCGGCGCCGAGCCACACCTCGGGAATCCCGTTGCCGGCCATCCACTGCGTCATCTCGGCGACCAAGGCCCGCCCGATGCCGCGGCGCCGATGGTCGCGGTGCACGCCGATCTCGTACAGCATCAGTTCGCGGGCCGGCTGCGCCCTGTACGGCATCACGTTGCACGACAGGAAACCCACGAGCGCCCCGTCCTCCACGGCAACCCAGAACAGGACCGTCGGATCGGCGAGGTACGTAGTGGCCTCGGCGGTCGTCAGCGGCTCCAACGGCTCCGGCTCGCTGTCGCGTGGGATGTCGAACTCAGGATCGCGCAGTGCCAGCTCGAGCAGCAGACTTTCGTCGCCGGGCGCGAGCCGCCGGATGTGCATCATGTCGTCAGTGTTGCCTGCAGGCGGCCCGGATGCATTCGCTTTGCTGAGCGGCAGAGCCGCCCGGCGCGCGCCACCTATCCTCAGGGCATGTCAGATCAGCCGGTCACCGTGGGCGACAGCAGGCCGCGGGCTCTCGACCGGCCGCCACGGGGCGATCTCGCGCTTATCGGGCTCGCGGTCCTGATGCTGTCCACGTCGGGTCCGCTGATCCGGTCCGCAACCGGCGGCGCTCCCGCGATGTCCGTCGCGATGTGGCGCAATGCCATGGCGTGCCTCGTGATCGTTCCCTATGCGCTTCTCACGAGGCGGGCCGAATTCGCCGCCATGACTCGGCGTGACTGGTTCCTGTGCGTCGGGTCCGGCGCGGTGCTCGCCGCGCATTTCGCGACGTGGGTGCCGAGCATCAGCTTCACCACGGTCGCCTCGGCGACGGCCCTCGTCGCGACGCAGCCGGTCTGGGCGGCGTTGATCGCGCGGACGCGCGGCGAACGCATCGTGCGGGCGGGCTGGGCCGGCATCGCGATGGCGGTGCTGGGCGCAGCCGCGCTCAGCGGGGTGGACTTCGGCGTCTCGGGCCGTGCCGTCTGGGGCGACGTGCTCGCGATTGTCGGCGGAGTGTTGTCGGGCGCGTACGTCACCATTGGCGGCAGCGTCCGGCAACGGGTGAGCACCACGACGTACACGGCTGTCTGCTACTCGACGGCCGCCGTGCTCCTACTGGTCATCTGCGTCGTGGGCGGCCAGCCACT
>JAVEEB010000473.1 GCA_030840665.1 Frankiaceae bacterium
TCAACCTCGACCAGGGCCTGTTCGTGTCGGACGACCTCCCGCAGACCGCCCGGGTGATGGTTAAGGACGAGAACCTCTGCGTGCACTGCGGCCTGTGCGCCGAGCGGTGCCCGACCGCGGCCTGGGACATGCAGCGCTTCGACATCCTTCTTCCGTACGCCGGAAAGCCCTGCTCGAACGGCAACGGCGCATGACGACTCTCGACACCCCGCAGGACCTCGCCGCCACCCAGGTCCGGGTCAACGACTTCGCCGTCAAGCTCGCCAACGTCAACGGCACCGGTTCTGCCAGCGCCAACGGGCTGCTGATGCGGGCGATCTTCCGGATGGGCATCCCGGTCTCGGGCAAGAACCTGTTCCCGTCCAACATCCAGGGCCTGCCCACCTGGTACGAGATCCGCGTCAACGGCAGCGGCTGGACGGCCCGGGCGCTCGACTACGACCTGATGGTCGCGATGAACGCCCAGACCTACGCCGCCGACGTCACCGAGGTCCGCAGCGGCGGCTACGTCCTCTACGACTCGACCTGGCCACTCGATGCCGCCCTCGCCCGTGACGACGTGACCTTCCTCGGCGTACCACTCACGCAGATGTGCGTGGAGGCCTTCGAGCGACCCAAGGAACGGCTGCTGCTCAAGAACATCTGCTACGCGGGCGTGCTGGTCGCGCTGCTCGACATCGACATCGACGTCGTCGCGACGCTCGTCGACGAGACGTTCGCGAAGAACGAGCGGCTGCGCGAGTCGAACCAGCGCGCCCTGCGCATGGGCTACGACTACGCGCGCGAGCACCTGTCCTGCCCGCTCCCGTTCCACCTGAGCGCGATGGACGCGACGAGGGACAGCATCCTCATCGACGGCAACACCGCGACGGCACTCGGATGCCTGTACGCCGGTGCGACCGTTGCCGCGTGGTACCCCATCACCCCGTCGACCTCCGTCATGGACAACTTCACCTCGCTGTGCCGCACCCACCGGCGCCAGGCGGTGCACCGCCCCGACGGGGAGATCGACTACCGCAACGACTACCTCATCGTGCAGGCGGAGGACGAGCTCGCCGCGCTCGGCATGGTGCTCGGTGCCAACTGGAACGGCGCCCGCGCGTTCACCGCGACGTCGGGTCCCGGCATATCGCTGATGAACGAGCTGCTCGGCTTCGGCTACTACACCGAGATCCCGGCCGTGCTCATCGACGTGCAGCGCACCGGACCCTCGACGGGCATGCCGACGCGCACCCAGCAGGGCGACATCCTCGCCTGTGCCTATGCCTCACACGGTGACACCAAGCACCTGCTGCTGTTCCCGGCCAACCCCGCCGAGTGCTTCGACTTCGCGGTCCGCGCGTTCGACCTCGCTGAGCGCTTCCAGACGCCGGTCATCGTCCTGACCGACCTCGACATCGGCATGAACGACTGGGTGGTGCCGAGCCTGACGTGGGACGACGCGTATCTGCCCGACCGCGGCCGCGTGCTCACCAGCGCCGACCTCGACGTCATGGCGGAGTTCCACCGCTTCGCCGATGAGGACGCCGACTTCGTCACACCGCGCACCTTCCCTGGCGAGGACTCCCGAGGCGCCTACTTCGTCCGTGGCTCAGGCCATGACAAGTACGGCGGCTACACGGAGATCCCGGACAAGTACCAAGAGGTCGTCGACCGCCTCGCCCTCAAGCACGCAGCCGCGGCCGGCCACATGCCGGGGCCGGTCGTCGAACGCCGCGACCGCGCCCGCATCGGCGTCATCACCGTCGGCAGCTGTGACCTGGCGGTGCGGGAGGCGGCCGAATTGCTCGACGCGACGGGCCTGCCCGTCGACGTCATGCGGATCCGGTCGTTCCCGTTCCAGGCGGAGGTCCGCGAGTTCATGGCCGCGCACGAGACCTGCTTCGTCATCGAGCAGAACCGCGACGCCCAGCTGAGGTCGCTGCTCGTCCTCGAGACCGGTGTCGATCAGAGCAAGCTGAAGTCCGTGCTCGTGTACGGCGGCTTCCCGCTCAGCGCGAAGCACGTCGTCGACGGCATCCGCAACTCGCTGGGAGGCTGACATGCCCTCGATCGCCAAGCCCCTGGTGCCGCTGCAGCACCTCCAGCGCAACGACCTCGGGCTGACCGTGCGCGACTACGAGGGCGCCCCCTCGACCCTCTGCGGCGGCTGCGGCCACGACTCCGTCACCGCCGCCCTGATCGAGGCGCTGTTCAAGCTCGGCATCCCCCCGCACAAGATCGCCAAGCTGTCCGGCATCGGCTGCTCGTCGAAGACGCCGGCGTACTTCGTCCGGGGCGCGCACGGCTTCAACTCCGTGCACGGCCGGATGGCGACCATCGCCACCGGGGCCAACGCGGCGAACCGCGAGCTGACGTACGTCGGCATCTCAGGCGACGGCGACTCTCTGTCGATCGGCCTCGGCCACCTGGCGCACGCCATCCGCCGCAACATCAACATGCTCTACGTCATCGAGAACAACGGCGTCTACGGCCTCACCAAGGGGCAGTTCTCCGCATCCGCCGACATCAACTCGAAGTCGAAGAAGGGGGAGCCCAACCTGCTGCCCCCCATCGACCCGATCGTCATGGCCCTCAGCCTCGGCGCGACGTTCGTCGCCCGGGCGTTCTCCGGCGACAAGGACCGGCTCATCCCGATCCTGCAGGCCGGCCTGTCGCACAAGGGCTTCGCGCTCATCGACGTCATCTCGCCGTGCATCCAGTTCAACGACCACGAGGGATCGACGAAGAGCTACCTGTTCACCCGCCAGCACGAGGTGACGGCCACCGACTTCGTGCCGCCGCGCGAGGAGATCGTGGCGGCCGTTCCCGACGAGGGCGCCATCAGCGTGACGATGCACGACGGGACCGCGATGCGGTTCCGCGCCGTGCCCGAGGGCTACGACCCCACGGATCGGCAGGCGGTCGCACGCTTCGTCGAGGACCACCGCGCCCGCGGCGAGGTCGTCACCGGCCTGCTGTACGCCGACGACACGGTCGCGGACCTGCACGACCTGAACAAGACGCCTGCTGCCGCTCTCGCGTCGGTCACGTACGACCGGTTGTGCCCGGGGTCCGACGCGCTGGTGAAGCTCCAGGCGAGCTTCCGCTGACCCGTCCACCCCTCGCGGCGTCAGAATGCGGGTGTGCGTTCGACGCTCGCACGTTCTGACGCTGGGGAGCTAACGGACGTACGCCGACAGCGCCGTACGCAGCTCGCGCAGGCCGGCCTTGGCGTCGCTGAACAGCATCGCGGTCTTGGGATCGGCGTACAGCTCGTTCTCGATCCCGGCGTACCCATGCCCCATGGACCGCTTGATCACGATGACGCTCTTGGCGTGGTCCACGTCGAGGATCGGCATGCCGGACACGGCGTTGCCAGGCCGGCGGGCGGCCGGGTTGGTCACGTCGTTGGCGCCCACCACGAGGACGACGTCGGTGCGGCTGAACTCGCCGTTGATCTCTTCGAGATCGCGCAGCTGCGTGTAGGGAACGTCGGCCTCGGCAAGCAGCACGTTCATGTGTCCGGGCATCCGGCCCGCAACGGGGTGGATGCCGTAGCTGACCTCGACGCCGTGCGCCTCGAGCACGGTCGCCAGGTCGACCATCTCGTGCTGGGCCTGGGCCGCCGCCAGTCCGTATCCGGGCACCATGACGACCTTCGACGCGTAAGCAAGCTGCAGCGCGGCGTCGTCCGTCGTCGTCTCGCGGACGGACGCCCCGCCCGCGCCGGTTGCCACCGCCTCGTCGCCGGTGCCGAAGCCGCCGAGCATGATGCTGGGCAGCGAGCGGTTCATCGCCTCGGCCATGAGCAAGGTGAGGATCGCGCCGGCTGCGCCGACAAGTGCACCCGCGACGACCAGCAGAGTGTTCTCGAGCACGAAGCCGGCCATCGCGACCGCGGTGCCGGTGAAGGCGTTCAGCAGCGAGATGACGACCGGCATGTCGGCTCCGCCGATCGGCAGCGTGAGCAGCACCCCAAGACCGAGCGCGGCCACGCCGACGACGACGAGGACGGACCCGCCGCCATGCCCGGTGAGGATCACGAGCGACCCGACGACGGCGACGACCGCCAGCAATACCGCCGCGGCTCGGCCGAGCGCCGACGTCACCGGCGCACCCGAGACCCGGCCTGCCAGCTTGCCGGCCGCGACCAGTGAGCCGCTGAAGGTGATGGCGCCGATGACCACGTCGAGCACCGTCGGCAGCGACAGGCTCACAGCGGTGTTGCCCAGCCCTTGGCCGTCGACCACCTCGACCAGAGCCACCAGGGCCGCGGCACCCCCGCCGACCGCGTTGAAGAGCGACACCAGCTGCGGCATGTCCGTCATCTTCACGCGCCGCGCGCCGACGAGTCCGGCCACCGCACCGACCGCCAGACCGGCCAGCAGCACGATGACCGATCCGGCCGTGATGACGTCGTCGCGAATCAGCACGACGCCGGTCGTCACGATCGCCACCGCCATGCCGGTGGCGGAGACGGCATTGCCGCGGCGAGCCGTCGCCGGCGAGTTCATCAGGTGCAGCCCGACGACGAACGATGTCGCCGCGGCCAGGTAGATCAGCGCGACCGTGCTGTCGAAGGCGCTCATGCGCCGCCGCCACGCTTCGACCGGAACATCTCCACCATTCGGTCGGTGACGACGTAGCCACCCACGACGTTCATGGCGGCAAAGACCGCAGCGATGAACAGCAGAGTGCGGCCGAGCACCGAGTCGCTCGTCGCCGCGATGACCATGACGCCGACGACGACGACGCCGTGGATCGCGTTGGCGCCCGACATCAGCGGAGTGTGCAGGCTCTGCGGCACCTTGCTGATGACTTCGAAGCCGACCAGCAGGCCGAGCACGAAAACGGTGATGGTGGCGAGCAGGGCTGCCGTCATCGGCTGCCTCCCAGCGTCTCGGGACGGTTGACGATGCCGTCGTGGGTGACGATGAGGCCGGCCAGCACCTCGTCCTGTACGTCGATGGTGAAGGCGCCGTCGCGGACGAGGAGCCCGAGCAGTGCTGCGACGTTGCGGGCGTAGGCAGTGGATGCCGCGCGGGGGACCTGCGAGGGCAGGTTGCCGGCCCCGATGACGGTCACGCCGCGCTCGGTGACGATGGTCATGTCCGGGACGGAGCCGTCGACGTTGCCGCCGAGCGGGCTGGCGGCGATGTCGACGACGACGGACCCCGGTCCGAGCCGGTCCAGCGCCTCGCGGGGTACGAG
>JAVEEB010000476.1 GCA_030840665.1 Frankiaceae bacterium
CGGAAGGACGCGTCGGACGTCAGCAGCAGCAGGTCGACCAGCGTGAGGCCGGCCCGCTCCTCGGCGTCGGGCACCCGAGGCCAGACCTCGATCGCTCGCTCGAGGTGGCGCTGGGCCTCGGTGGAGGCGTACGCGGCCGATGCCTGCCGGGCCGCCTCGACCGACGCGGTCAGGGTGCGCGGGAGGTCGAGGGCCGCGTACCAATGGGCCGCCAACGTGGCGGCCAGGGACGTCGGGTCACTGGCGAGCGACGGGTCCGCGGACAGCACCTCCCCGTACGCGAGGTGCAGCGCCCCGCGCTCACCGGGGAGCATGTCCTCGTACACGGCGTCCCGGGCCAGCGCATGGCGGAACGTGTAGCCGCGGCCGGCGGCCTCGACGATCAACAGGTGGTGCTCCACGGCCTCGCGCAGCCCGGCGTACAAGGTCGGTTCGTCCAACCGGGCAACGGCGGCGAGCAGGCGCTCAGGCACCCAGCGCCCGGCGACGGCCGCCGTCCGCAGCACCCTCTGCGCATCGGGGGACAGCTGGTCGACGCGCGCGAGCAGCACGTCGCGCAGCGACTGCGGGAGGTTGCGCGGGTCGACGTCGCCCTCGACGATCCCGAGCATTTCCTCCACGAGGAAGGCGTTGCCGTCGGACCGTTCGAAGACCACGTCGACGAGGGCGTCGGCGGGTGCGGTGCCGAGGATGGCCGACAGCTGCGCGGCGACCTCGGCGCGGTCGAAGCGGTCGAGCTCGAGACGGGTGACGTCGCGCGAGCGTTCCCAGGTCGACAGCAGCGGCCGCAGCGGATGGCGGCGATGCATCTCATCGGAGCGGTACGTAGCGACCAGCAGGATCCGGGTGCCCCGCATCGTGCGGGCGAGGAAGGCGAAGAAATCCAATGTGGATTGGTCGGCCCAGTGCAGGTCCTCGAGGACGAGCACGAGGGGTTGCCGCACCGACAGGCGCGCGAACAGGCCGAGGAGCAGCTCGAACATCTGCGCCGAGGTGCCGCTGTCACCGGCGGGAGGGTAGGCGGCCGGTGAGCCCGGGTCCGGATCGAGCTCCGGCAGCAGCCGCGCCAGCTCGCGCTTTCCGCGACCGAGCAGCTCCTCGAGCTCGGCGGCCGGCGTCGTGCGCGCGAGGGTGCGCAGCATGTCGACGACGGGGGCGAAGGGGGTGCCGTCGCCGCCGACCTCGACGCACTGGCCGGCCAGCACCCGTCCGCCCGCCGCGGTCGCCACGTCTGTGAACTCCACGAGGACGCGCGATTTGCCGACGCCCGCCTCGCCGCCGACGATCACGACCGCCGGGTCCCCGCCTGCCGCGCGGGACAGGGCCGCCTCGAGGACCGCCATCTCGGCGGACCGGCCCACGAGGAGCGGGCTGACGAGGCGGAGGCGCACGCACCGATGCTCGCACGGTCAGAGCCGGGCGGCGACCGGTGGTTGTCTGATCGTCGGGATGTGGGGCAAGGTGGGGGGAAGCCACCCGTG
Organism: Frankiaceae bacterium; assembly: GCA_030840665.1. GTDB lineage: Bacteria > Actinomycetota > Actinomycetes > JAVEEB01 > JAVEEB01 > JAVEEB01. The sequence continues at coordinate 1,482 of JAVEEB010000476.1, forward strand.
ACCCGCTCCGAGGGAGACATGGCATGACAGGACAGCACGCCCCGGCCGTCCCACCAGCGATCAGTGCCTGGCTGGCGGCGCACGCGATGCACGACATCGACGCCGAGTCCGCGCAGCTCACCGAGGACGTCATCGTCGTCGACAACGGCCATGAATTCCGGGGCAGGGCCGCGGCCCGTGACTGGAGTGACAACGTCAGCAAGGAGTTCCAGTACACCGCGACGATCCTGAGCACGGACAACCACGGCGATGCGGTGGTTGCCACGGCCCGCGTCGAAGGCAACTTCCCCGGCAGCCCGATCGACCTGCGCTACCAGTTCCTCCTCACGGGCGGGCTCATCAGCGCGCTCACCATTTGCGTGTAAGAAAATGCGACCGACTTTGTACGACCATGCCGGCGGCGACGCGGGCCTGCTGCGGTTGGCGCACGCCCATCACGCGCGCTGTCTCGCGGATCCCGAGCTGAACCATCCGTTTTCCCACGGCGGACACGCGCAGCATCTCGAGCGCCTGGCCGCCTATTGGGGCGAGGTGTTCGGCGGGCCGGCGACGTACTCGCAGTCGTGCGGCAGCCAGACCGACGTCCTCGTCATGCACGCGGGCAACGGTGACATGTCCGACCTCGGCCGCAGGTTCGTGGAGTGCTTCGTCGCGGCGGCCGATGACGCCGGCCTGCCGGCCGACGCGGAGTTCCGCGCTGCGCTGCGTGCCTACATGGAGTGGGCAATGCCCGCGTTCATCGGCTACCCCGACGGCGGCGAGGCGGTGCCGAACGGCCTCGCGGTGCCGCACTGGGGCTGGGACGGGCTGCTGTCCGCGTAAGCCTGCCTAGAAAACCTGCGCGGTGATGCCGTCGGTGACGAATTGCGCGTAGCGGGGGATGGGCCACTTGCTGCGCAGGACGAGGAGCTCGAAGAGCTCGGGGGAGCTGTAGGTCCACAACACATCGGCGGCAATCTTGACCGTCACGCCGGCGCGCAGCTGACCGGTCTTGTGGAGCCGCCGCGCGTTGGCGGTCATCCGAACCCGGCGCGAGGCATCCAGCTCCGTGGCGAGCGCGATCATCTCGGGGTCGTGCGCCGCCGCGGCCCGCACGAGCAGCAGCATCGGAGCGACCCGAGGGGCGACTTCGGCGGTCAGTTGGCCCCACTCGCGCACCAGAGCTCGGGCGTCGCTCGTGCTCAGGGCATCGGATCGTTGCTCGGCCGGCACCGGGCCGG
>JAVEEB010000482.1 GCA_030840665.1 Frankiaceae bacterium
CCTCGAGCTGCCGCGCGTGCTGGCGGACGCGGCCGGCGGCGAACGCCGGTTGGCTGTTCCGGCGCCAGCGGGCACCGTGCGGTCGGCGTTCGAATCGCTGGCGGCGTCGCACCCGTTGCTGCACCGGCGGCTGCGCGACGAGTCGGGGGCGCTGCGCAGGTACGTCAACGTCTACGTGGACGGGGCCGACGTGCGCCGGGACAGAGGCCTGGACACCCCGGTCACGGCCGGCGCCACGGTGACGGTCCTCCCGTCCGTCGCCGGTGGGTGACAAAACCTCCCGTTTCGGCACAAACAGACGGGCGGCGGGAATTGTCCGGGCCGGCCATGGCGCTGGTCATTGAGACAGAACCAATGACCTGTGGAGGACCACTCGATGAAGAACCGCCGTATCGGTGACAGGACCGTCAGTTCGATCGGCTTGGGCGGCATGCCCATGTCGATCGAGGGCCGCCCGGACGAGGCCCGCTCGATCGCCACGATCCACGCCGCCCTCGACGCAGGCGTGACGTTGATCGACACCGCTGACGCCTACCATCTCGACCAGACCGACGTCGGTCACAACGAGACGCTCATCGCGAAGGCCCTCGCGTCCTATGGAGGCGACACGTCCGACGTCCTCGTCGCCACAAAGGGCGGCCACCTGCGTCCCGGCGGTGGCAGCTGGACCGTCGACGGCTCCCCGGAGCACCTGCGCCAGGCCTGCGACGACTCCCTCAAGCGCTTGGGAGTCGACGCGATCGGCCTGTACCAGTTCCACCGGCCCGACCCGACCGTGCCGTACGAGGACTCGATCGGCGCCATCCGCGACCTGCTCGACGCCGGCAAGATCCGGATGGCGGGCATCTCGAACGCGAACCCCGACCGGATCCGCCTGTCCCAGCAGATCCTCGGCGGCAGGCTCGTCTCGGTGCAGAACCAGTTCGCGCTCAACTTCCGCAGCAGCGAGCCGGAGCTCGAGCTGTGCACCGAGCTCGGCATCGCCTTCCTTCCCTGGAGCCCGCTCGGCGGCATCACCAGCGCGGCAAGCCTCGGGTCGAAGAATGCCGCGTTCAAGGAGGTCGCGGACGCCCGCGGCGTCAGCGCGCAGCAGGTCTGCTTGGCGTGGATGCTCGCGCTGTCGCCGATCGTGATTCCGATCCCCGGGTCCAGCCGTCCCGAGACCATCCGGGACTCCGCCGCAGCGGCCGATCTCGAGCTCACGGCCGACGAGCTGGCCCGCCTGAACGCCGCCTGATCGACCCGCCGGCACCGTCCCGGCCAGCACTGACCGGCCTGCACCGACCCGCCTGCACCGACCTTCCCCCGAGGCGCACCGCACGTCTGAGCGCTATGGCGCTCATTCGTGCGGCGCGGCTCGGGGTTGTGGCTCGGGGTCAGGCGCAGTGGCAGGCAGCGAGCAGGGCGTCGGCGATGACCCGGTGCCCTGCCGCGTTCGGTTGGTCGCCGTCCCGCGCGAGCAACGACGTGCGGTCCGCGCCCGCGCTCGCGGTGAACGCGGCATCGACGTCGACGTACACGGCGGACCTCGCGGTGGCGGCCGCGCGCAGTGCGGAGTTCACCCGTACGGTCAGCAACCGGGCCGTCCGCACGTACTGCGCCCCCCGGGCGGCGCCGACGGCACCATCGCGGAACACCCCCCAGTAGCCCGTCACCAGCACCATGGCGTGGCCGCCAGACAGCTGGTCGACGCGGGCGATGATCGAGGCCACATTGCGCTGCATGGCGTCGATCCGGTCCCCATAGCAGGCCAGGTTCTCGTCGCACCCGGTTGCGGAGCCCTCGTCGAAATCGTTCGCGCCCACGGTCAGCGTCACCGCAGTCGCCGATCGCAAAGCCGTAACCGTGGTTGAGGAATCCACGGAGATCCTCGCCAGGACATTCCCGCTCGTCAGGCCGCCGGCGCCGTCGTTGAGGACGTACGTGTCCGCCGCCAAGCGACGCGCGACAGCGTCGCGGACGAGCCCCGGAAATGGCCGGCAGTCGCATTGGGACCCGGCGGGCACGGAGTCGCCGAGGCTCACGATGCTGCCGCCGGGGCCACCCAAGACCCCTTGTGTGACAGGGCTGCCATCGCGCAGCAGGAAGACGCCGCTGACAACGATCGCGACCGTCCCGACGGCCGCGGCAACGGCCCTCGTCGCGGCTTCCGCGCGCCCCCGCCCCGGGCGACGGGCAGAGCGTGGCGGCGACATGGCTTCAGTGTGCCCGTGCCCAGAGCCCAAGCCTGGATCAAGCGCCGTGCCGTCGTCTCGTCGCGGCGCTCCTTCGCTCTATAGTCGGCCGGGTGAGCGACGACCACCTCGACATGCGTGCCACTGACGCCGACCGGGATGCCGCGGGCGCCGTGGTGGCCGCGGCCGCATCCGACGGCCGCCTCACGCTGGAAGAGCTGCACGAACGGCTCGAGCGGGTCTTCGCGGCCCGCACCCACGGCGACCTCGCTGCCATCACTCGCGACCTCGTCGCGCCGGCGCGCGACCTCAGTGCGCATCCCGCCCGCGCGTACCAGCAGGTCAGCGGTGTCGGCGGCCGGTCGACGGCCGTGGCGATCTTCGGCGGTATCGAGCGCAAAGGTTCCTGGTCCGTCCCCGGCCACCTGCAGCTGGTGGCTGTGATGGGCGGCGCCGAGATCGACCTCACGGACGCCGTTTTCGAGCAGCCGCGTACGACCATCAACGTCGTCGCGATCATGGGCGGCGTGGAGATCACTGCCCCCGCGCACGTGCGGGTGCAGTCCGACGTGATGGCCATCCTGGGCGGTTGCTCCAACCGGGCCGACGACGGCGCCGGGCAGTACGTCGTGCACGTCACCGGCATCGCGATCATGGGCGGCGTCGACATCCGGCGACCCAAGGGGCGGGGACAAGATCCCTTGTCCGGCCCCCAACCGCCGGCGCCATTGCCGCCGACCTGGTCCGGCACCTGACCGGAGCCTGCCGCCGACTGTGGATCTCTGGCGAGTAGCCGTACCGTCTGTACGGTTGCTTTCCCGGAAGGACCACGGCATGCCTCGAGGTGACGACCTCACGCCTCGGCGTGCGAAGCCCCTGCACCTCGCCGGCCAGGCGCTGATCGCGGTCGCCTCCGTCGTGACGCTGGCGCTGTCGGTCGTGGGGTACGCCGCCGCCGGGTCGATCACCGACCCTCCACCGGTGGAGTCCGGCGCAGTAGGCCCCACGTCGCGGCCGACGGTCACCGACGGGCTCACGACGCGGCCGCCGCTCGTCAAGCCGCAGGCCATGAACGTGCTGGTGCTCGGCACCGACACACGGGACGGGCTGTCGGCGCACGACATCGCGAAATACCACCTCGGCGACATCGGTGGCGGACTCAGCGACACGATCATGCTCATCCACCTGTCGGGTGACGGCGAGCACGCGACGGTCATGAGCTTTCCGCGCGACCTGTGGGTCGAAATCCCTGCCTTCATGGGCAAATCAGCCGTGCACATGAAGATCAACGCGGCGTACGCGCGGGGTGGAGCCGCCGGCCCCAACCTCGCCATGAGCACGATCGAGAACCTCACGAACATCCACATCAACCACTACATGTCGATCAACATCCCGAGCCTCGGCCGGTTGGTCGACGAACTCGGCGGCGTCGACGTCTGTCTCCCGAAGGCCGTCAACGACACGGTCTTCCTGGGCAAGTCAGGAGGGTCGGGCCTCGTGCTGCCCGCCGGGCCGAGTCATCTGGACGGGGTCCAAGCGGTGGCGTACGTGCGTACGAGGCACCAGGACACCGGCGACGGGCCGGATGACTTCGGGCGCATCCGCCGGCAACAGAAGTTCGTGTCGTCCCTGCTCGCGAAGGTCATGAGTGCGGGGACGCTGACCGACCTGGGCAAGCTGCAGCGCGTCGTGAAGACGGTCGCGAGTGCGCTGACCCTGGACAACTCGCTCGACGGGCGGGCGCTGTTCACCATCGCGTCGGGTTTGCAGGGTCTCAACACCAGCCGGGTCACCTTCGTGACGGTGCCGGTGGCGAAGAACATCGTGATCGACGGCCAGGACGCCATGCAGATGGACGAGCAGGCGGCCAAGAAGTTGTTCGCGGACGTCATCAACGACCGGCCGGTCACGCCGATCCGGGCCAGCACCCCGGCCGCCACCCCCGGCGGGTCCGCCTCGCCGACCGCAACCGCCACCCCGACCGGAACAGCGTCGGTCGACCCGAACAAGGCACACACCGCTGCGGACAATCCCTGCGCAAGCAGCAACGGCTAGCGTCGCCGGGCCATTACCGCCGGTGAATTGGCCCGACGGAGAATTGGCACCGACGGAGAATTGGCACTGCCGAAGAAGTGGCCCTGCCGGAAATTTGGTGCCGTCGGGGGGAATCGAACCTCCCGCCTCGCCCATGCTCAACTGCCACGCACTAGGCGTCGTCTGTCGGCGGTCTCCCGCCAGCGCATCCAGGGACGGCACCTCACCCAACCACAGGTCGCGCCGATCTCTTCCATCGAGCCCGACCCGGCACCGGTTCCACGCCCCGCTCGCAGCAGGCGCTGAGCCTCGGCGAGTCGCGCAACACAGTCAGCAGCGTCAACAGGCGACTGTCAGCGTCCTGCGAGGAACGACACGTTAGCCTCTAGGGCAATGGACGAGAATCGAGCGCGACAGGTCACGGATCTGCTGCGAGCCCGCGGCATCGACGCACGGATGGCGAAGGCCGGCGTGTACCAATTCGGGATCAAGGTGATGCTGCCTGATCGCCGCGAGGCGATCTGGGACACCGACGGCACGGCCGGACTCGAGGCGCAGGTCATGCGACACGGGGTGCTGGTCGGCTTCGTGCCGCACATCGACGGTTCCGAGTCCTACGACGTCGCCGGTGTGGTGGATGCGATCGTTCGGACCGACTACGAC
>JAVEEB010000076.1 GCA_030840665.1 Frankiaceae bacterium
AGGCGGCGGCGGGTGCGCGGTACCGGCTCATCGCGACCGATGGCGTCTTCTCCATGGACGGCTACGTGGCGCCCCTCGCGGAGATCTGCGACCTGGCCGACCGCTATAACGCGCTCGTGATGGTGGACGACTCCCATGCCGTCGGGTTCGTCGGCCCTACCGGGCGCGGGACGCCCGAGCTGCACGGGGTTACCGACCGCGTCGACATCGTGACCGGCACCCTCGGCAAGGCCCTCGGCGGCGCGAGCGGCGGCTACGTGTCGGGCCGCGCCGAGATCGTCGAATTGCTGCGGCAGCGGTCCCGCCCGTACCTGTTCTCGAATTCCGTACCCCCGCCCATCGTTGCGGCGAGCCTTGCTGTGCTCGATCTGCTGGCCACGTCCTCAGACCTGCGGGCGCAACTGCAGGACAACACAACGTGGTTCCGCGCCCGGCTCGAAGGATTGGGCTTCGACATCCTCAAGGGCGACCACCCCATCGTCCCGGTGATGTTCGGGGACGCAGTGATCGCGGGTCGCATGGCCGAGGCGCTGCTCGACCACGGGCTGTACGTCGTCGCGTTCTCGTACCCGGTCGTGCCGATGGGCGGCGCCCGGATTCGTACACAGATCTCGGCGTCCCACACCAGGCCAGACCTGGAGACGGCGGCGTCGGCCTTCGCGGCGGCGCGGGACCAGCTTGCCGTTTAAGGCTCGCAGGTTGCTGGGGTCGAGATGGCGTTCAAGCTCATCATTGATTCTCGTCCATCCAGGGCGCGAGAGTAGTCAGGGGATCCCACGCCACTTCCTTGCGTACGAAAGCAAATGTCGGTCCGAAACCCCGGTCCGTGTGAATCATCAGTGATCCATAGGGCCCCGTTGGCACAAACTGTGCCAACCAGACACTTCCTTGCGTGTCTGCTAAAGCCTTCGCCTTCCGAAAGGTGTCATCGGCGTCTGTGCTGAGCTCTTGTGCTGCACGTACGAATAGCGGCAACAACACCATCACGTCTCGTTCGTCAATCTGCGCGAGATTGACCAGAGACAATCCGACGAGACCGTACAAGAGGGCTTCAGCGTCCTGCTGACGGACAGCCAGAGAAGCGGCGCGCTCCGCCCAGCCCATGAGAATCCAACTGCGGTCGCCGTCAATCTCGTCCCGAACCAACGACTTGGATGCCCGGCCGAGTTCGCCAAATTCTCGCATCGCGTTCGACACCGCGGTGTCCCAAGGTCCGCCCAAGTCGTCCAGTCCAAGAGGGCAGGCGACGTCAAGCTGAGTGACGAGGTCGAGCATCCCGGCGGCTCCCAATAGTCACCCCTTGCGGACATAGCCAGCTTGCATCAACTGCTGCACTTCCGTGGCGAAAACTGTCTGCCGGCCTTGTACGCACCAACGACGATCTGCTCAATAGTGCGCATGAGTGTGGTCTCGAAGGTGGGACTGTCCCACTACCGACTGTGTCGTCGCGGATTCGTCGAGCTGGTCCCTGCGTCGACCTGAAGCACGAGTGTGTGAGGAAGGCGCTGGTTTTGCGGATGATCATGCAGGGGTAAGGGGGCCGATGTGAGAGCAGCGCGGGCGATGTCGGCACGGCGTCGGCAGCGACAGTTGGTGCTGTTTGTCGGCGTGACGTCGCTCGCGAGCATGGTCGGGGGCGTCGCAATCGCGAGTGTCACACATCCGGGTCCGGTCGATTGGGCTGTTCTCGGCATTGTCCTGGCCACGTTCGCCGCCTTGTTGTGCGGCCTTCTTTTCGTTTTGTACCGGCGCGGCAGCCGAAGCAACAGCATGTTCGCGCCATCGCCTTTGCTGGCGCTGCCGGCCTCAGATCGACGTCGCCTAGTTCGCGTCATCAAGCGGGGTGAGGTGGCCATTGGCCCAGACCGCGACATCGCCGTCGCTACTGCGGAACACATGTGCCGCAAGGGGCCGCTGCTGCTCGCGGTGACCGCCGCCGTCGTGCAACTGCTAGCCGCGGTCGCGGCCGGTCCGGGCCACGCGACGAAGTTTTGGATCAGCATCACCGCGTTCGCAGCCATGTCCGTCGCAGCGGAGGAGCTATTTCGGCTGCGCCGACGCGCTGCACGTTTCCTCGCGATGAACGGCAACAGCGGCTGACCAAGCGGCTTGGGCCCGCCGGACCGGTCGTGGACGCCTAACTCGGACGTCTGGTTCGGCGAACGGCAGGCGGGGAACTCAACGATCATGGAACCCGGCGAGCAGAGCGACGCGGACCGCATCGTGGCGGACTTGCGCCGGCACGCGCAACGCCGGGTGGTTGGCGTCTGGGGCCTGCTGGCGGTCGGGATTCCGGTCAACGACGTGGTCGCCCGCCATGGCCGGTCGCTGGGCGCAGCGTTTATGGCCGCGCTCATGGATGTGGGTGTCGCCGCCGCTATCAGCGCTGCGCTTTTTTCCGTTTGGCGCTTTCGTCCCGCCTGGTTGGACTTACCCGCGGTCATGGGAGCGGACGGCGCCACCAGGCGGCACATTGCGCGCGTCGTAGCCGGGACGGCCTCGCCACGAGGGCATGTCGACGAGGCCCTCGCCGCTGACTCCGCCCGGTTCGCGCTGCGGGGAAAGACCGCGATCACCGTCTTGCCGGCACTGGTTGTCGTGGTTGTGGCCCTCGCGGCATTGACAAGCTCGCGCCGTGCGCCCACCGAACGGATCGTCGTCGGCGTTGTGGTTGTCCTGATCGTCGCGGCGCTGCAATGGGTGTCTCACCGCCGTAGAGCGAGGGCACGCCGCTTCCTCGGGGACGCGGCGCTGCCGTAGACCAGCAGCAATTCCGCGCGAAGACAGGTGGATCCGTGGACGATGAATCAGCAGTCGATGAGCCAACAGACTGCCGCGCCGAGATCGCTCGGCTACGCGATGAGGTCGACGAGTGGCGCCGTGAGCTACGCGATCAGATCGGCGATGTCGAGTGGCGACTGGCCACTCTGGCATTCGCGTTCCGGGAGCCGCGCAGGTTCGGACTCGACGCGCTCCTCATCGCCATGCATCAAACGACGGAGCAGATCGGCCAGACAAAGTTGATCATCGCTCACGGACAGCAGTACCTAGCGACGGGGCATTCATCCGACCAATCGGGCCGGCGCGAGACGCATGCGCAATTGATCGCGTCGGCAACTAGGGAGGGGTACGACCCAACGGAAGTAGAGGCATACCTGGAACAGCGGCCTGGGCCGCAAGCGGAGCGTCTGTCCCGGGAGCTGCTTGAGACAGACCACTACAGCGGGCTCGACGGCCTTGTGGCGTTCATCGCTGACGCGTTGCGCGTACACCCGAGCGGTGCGCGCGACGTCGTTGAGGCGCATCGCGCCGCCGGTATCGGGCCGACCGAGTTGTATGACGTTCTTGACCCGCCGGACCCGGGAGCGGGACGCCAACCCGCACCGACTGGCGAGGCGCGGGTCATGGGCGGGGAGGCAACGTGAGCTATCGGTTCCGGCTGGCGACATTGTTGCTATGGCTGACCAGCTACAGCGCCGCCTCAATTTTTGTGTTGGTCGCCTGGCTGCACCTGGGCGACGCGTTCGGGCCATGGCCGCTCTTCGTCCTGCTGGCCGCGTGGAGCGAGCGGGCCCTACGGCGGCCACTGCCGCCTGACGATGAGCCGCGTCGCGCTGAGCTCCGGCGAGTCTTCGATTCCGGTCAACCTCCGGCAGACCCCGCGCTCGCGCCTCTTGTCCTCGCCGAACTGGAGGCACGCGAGCGGGCGCGCGCATACCAACGGAAAGGGGGCGCGCCAATCGGTGCCTTGGTAGTGGCGATCGGGTTTCCTGTCGGGTTCATCGCGACCGCACTCATCCGGCACGACCGTCCGGTCACAGCGACAGCCGTCATTGTCCTAGCGGTCCTAACCGCGATGACGCTGGTCCAGCGCCGGGGCGCCTCGCGCCGTCGCGAGCGGCTCGAGGCATGGGCCGCCCCGTTCACCCAGAAGGTGCGTTTAGCGACCGACGGCCTCACCGCGTCGATTGTCATCGACCACGAGCGCCAGGGGAGATGGGGTGGGACGTACGTCATCGAGGTCGACGGTGCCCCAGTCGGTAAGTGTCGGTCCACGCTGGTTGTCCCGGTCAACGCCGGCCGTCATTCCGTGCAGGCATGGCAGTCGTGGGCAAGCAGCCGTCCGCTATTCGTTGACGTCGAAGCGGATCAGGCGTGCCACGTCGTTGTGGGCCCCAGTCGCTCACTCTTCGCGATGTTTCGGCCGCGTCAGGCGTTGACGGCGAGCTCCGAATGACGTGACTTGAGGAGTCTCTCGGCGTTCCTTGGTGTCGAAGGGGGGACTTGAACCCCCACGCCCGTTAAGGGCACTAGCACCTCAAGCTAGCGCGTCTGCCATTCCGCCACTTCGACATTGGCGCCCGCAACCCGAGGGCTGGTGCGCCGCGCGCAAGCTTACAACATGCCCGCCGGGCCGCCCGGGCGGATCCACGTCGGCCTCACGGACGGGTTAGCCTCGACACCTGCGCCGCTCACGATGGAGGACAAGCGATGAGTCAGGACGAGAACGACGTCGTCGAGATCTGCCGCGACCTCATCCGGATCGACACCTCCAATCCCGGCAAGGCGGAGCGCCCGGCCGCCGAGTACGTCGCCGCAAAGCTGAGTGACGCCGGCCTCGAGCCGCGGATCGTGGAGTCGGAGACCGGCCGCGCCAGCGTCGTTGCGCGCTGGGCCGGCGAGGACCGCACCAGGGGCGGCCTGCTCATCCACGGCCACCTCGACGTCGTGCCGGCCGACAAGTCCGACTGGTCGGTCGACCCGTTCGCCGGGGAGATCAAGGACGGCTGCCTGTGGGGCCGCGGCGCCGTCGACATGAAGGACATGGACGCGATGGTCCTGGCGCTCCTCGGCCGCTGGACAAAGGAAGGCAAGCGGCCGCCGCGGGATGTCGTGCTCGCGTTCTGCGCCGACGAGGAGATGGGCGGCGGCCTGGGCTCCAACTTCCTCGTCAACGAGCACCCGGGGGAGTTCGAGGGCTGCACAGAGGCGATCAGTGAGGTAGGCGGGTTCAGCGTCACCGTCGCGGACGACGTGCGCGTGTATCTCGTCGAGACCGCACAAAAGGGCATGGCCTGGTTGCGGCTCGTCGCGACCGGAAAGACGGGTCACGGTTCTTTCGTCCACGACGAGAACGCCGTCACCGCGCTCGCGCAGGCTGTCGCCGCGATCGGCACGCATCAGTTCCCGCTGATCGTCACGCCGACGGTCCGGGAATTGCTGCAGGGACTGGCGGAAACGCTCGATCTCCCGTACGACGAGAGCGACTCGACGGACCTCGTGGCCCGCCTCGGCTCCGTGGCCCGCATCGTCGGCGCCACGCTGCACAACACGGCCAACCCGACGATGCTGACCGCCGGCTACAAGCAGAACGTGATCCCCGGCGTCGCGGAGGCGCGCATCGACGGCCGGTTCCTGCCGGGCTACGAGGACGAGTTGCTCGCCGACATCGACAAGCTCCTGCCGGACGGCGTACGACGTGAGTTCGTGCACCGCGACATCGGGCTCGAGACGACCTGGGACGGCGCGCTCGTGGACGCGATGGTCTCTTCGATCATCGCGGAGGACCCTTCCGCGACGGTGCTGCCGTACATGCTCTCGGGCGGCACGGACGCCAAGCAGTTCTCGCGATTAGGCATGCGCTGCTTCGGTTTTTCGCCGCTGAAGCTGCCGCCGGGCACCGACTTCGCGGGCATGTTCCACGGCATCGACGAGCGAGTGCCCCTGGACGCCTTGCAGTTCGGCGTCCGCGTGCTCGACCGGTTCCTGGCCTCGTCCTAGCGGTCAGACCGGGATGACGATCGACGCGTCGTCGCGATATTGCCGGATGATCCGGCGCCGCAGCTTCACGTGCCGGGTGCCGTCGGGATAGAGCCGCAGCCGGTCGAGCTCCCAGTGGCCATATTCGGCGTACTCCGTGAGCAGGCGCAGAGCCGCGTTGCGGCTGGTCTCCCGCGACAGCCTCAACTCGCGGTACTCGTACTCCATGCCATCCATCGTGCCCGTCAATCCGCCCGATGTCCCGCTGTTTCGCCCGGTGCGCCGCCCAAGAGAGACACGAGTCGTGTACGACGGGGGCGCACGTCCCTGGCCGCGACGGCGCGGCCCAGCGCGGCGCCCGCGGCGTGCACGACGGACAGGTGCCGCGCCGCCCGCGTGAACGCCGTGTAGACGAGGGGACGGGTGAGCAGCCCCCCGGCCTCCGGCGGCAGCACCGCGACCACGGCGGGCCACTCCGAGCCTTGAGCGCGGTGCACCGTGATCGCCCAGCCGTGCATGAGGTCGCCCAGCGATTTTCCCGACACTGTCACCGGCTCGCCGCCCGAGAAGGACACGACCACCGACCCCTTCGCCGCCTCCAGGACGGTGCCGACGTCGCCGTTGGCCCAGCCGTCGTCGAGGTGGTTGGCGGTCGCGACCACGCGGTCGCCGACGTCGAAGCCGCCGACCGTCCCGGTGCCGGGGTTGAGGCGCGCCTTGAGCACCGCGTTGAGGGCCGCCGTGCCGGCCGGGCCGCGGTGCACCGGCGTGACGACCTGGATGTCTTCGCTGGTCAACCCGAAGACGCGGGGGATCGAATCGGTGACGAGCTGCACGGCGCGGTGGGCCGCCTCCGTCGAGCCTTTCGGGCACCGCAC
>JAVEEB010000177.1 GCA_030840665.1 Frankiaceae bacterium
ACACTCGTGAAGGAAGGCTGGGGCGACTCGACCGTCGGCTTCGGCAGCATCGGCGGCACGCTCTACGCCACCCCGTACGACTCGAACGTGAAGTCCCTCGTGTGGTACTCCCCGAAGTTCTTCAAGGACAACAACTACACGATCCCGACGACGTGGGACGAGATGATCACGCTGACGGACAAGATCGCGGCGGACCACACGGACTTCAAGCCGTGGTGTGCCGGCGTCGGTTCTGACGCAGCGACGGGCTGGCCGGCGACGGACTGGCTCGAGGACGTCATGCTCCGGACCCAGCCGATCTCGGTGTACAACGACTGGATCGCGCACAAGATCCCGTTCAACGACCCCAAGGTCGCGGCGGCGCTCGACAAGGTCGGCGGCATCCTGAAGAACGACAAGTACGTCAACGGTGACCTCGGTGGCGTCGACAGCATTGCGACGACGGCGTTCAAGGACGCCGGTCTCGGTGTCGCCAAGAACCCGCCGACGTGCGCCCTGCACCGCCAGGCGTCGTTCTACGCGGCCAACTTCCCGAAGGGGACCAAGGTCGGTCCCGACGGCGACGTCTTCGCGTTCTACCTGCCCCCGATCGACCCGGCGCAGGGCAAGCCTGTCCTCGGTGGCGGCACGTTCGTCGCCGCGTTCAGCGACAAGCCGGAAGTCCAGGCTGTGCGTGAGTTCATGGCGACGGCGGATTACGCGACGAACCGGGTGAAGCTCGGCGGCGGGTTCGTCTCCGGCCGCAAGGGTGTGCCGCTCGACGCGTTCACGACCGACGTCGACAAGCTCTCGGCGCAGATCCTCCAGGACCCGAACAGCAAGTTCGGATTCGACGCCTCGGACCTCATGCCGGGCGTCGTCGGCGCCGGCACCGAGTGGAAGCAGCTGACCAGTTGGCTGACCGGCAAGTCCACGAAGGACGCCCTCGCCGCGATCGAGGCGTCCTGGCCGAAGTAAACAACCTCTCGCCCGCAAGAAGTACGTAGCAACTATTGCGTCGGCGCCCAGCTAAGCGGTTCGCTGGGCGCCGGCGCAACCGCTTCGTCTGACGGGAGACACGCACCGTGAACTTCGCGGATCAAGTGCCCAAGCTGGGCACGCTGCTCATCGGGATCGCCATCTTCTTCGCCGTCGTCGCGCTGGTGCTCCTGCTGGTCGACCGGGCACCAAAACGCAACCGAGAACGCTGGCAGATCGGGTTCCTGCTCGCACCGGCGGTGCTGCTGCTCCTGATCGGTCTCGTCATCCCGGCCATCCGGACGACGATCCTGTCGTTCATGAACAACGACGGCACGAAGTTCGTCGGGTTCGACAACTTCAAATGGATGTTCACGACTCCCGATATCCGGGTCGTCCTGCGCAACACCGCGATGTGGGTCATCCTCGGCCCGCTCGTCGCGACGTCCGTCGGGCTCGTCTACGCCGTCCTCGTTGACAAGACGAAGTTCGAGAAGCTGGCCAAGTCGCTCATCTTTCTGCCGATGGCGATCTCCTTCGTCGGCGCCGGCATCATCTGGAAGTTCGTGTACGCCGGCCGCGTCGGCAAGAACGAGATCGGGCTGCTCAACCAGCTCGTCATCGCAGCCCATGGCACACCGTGGGCGTGGACGGTGAGGGCGCCGTGGAACACCCTGTTCCTCATCGTCGTCATGGTGTGGATCCAAGCTGGATTCGCCACGGTCGTGCTGTCCGCCGCCATCAAGGGCATACCCGCCGACACCGTCGAGGCCGCGCGCATTGACGGCGCCAACTCGTGGCAAATGTTCTGGCAGATCACGGTGCCGAGCATCCGGCCCGCCTTGGTCGTCGTCGTCGTCACAATCTCCATTGCGACGTTGAAGGTCTTCGACATTGTGCGCGCCATGACCGGTGGCAACTTCGACACCAGCGTCGTCGCGAACGAGATGTACAACCAGTCGTTCCGCTACAACGAGAGCGGCCACGGCGCGGCACTTGCCCTGCTGCTGTTCTTGCTGGTGCTGCCGATCGTCTTCTACCAAGTCCGCGCCATCCGCCAGCGCCGGGAGATCTGATGACGACTAACGCGGCGATGCTGCCGACCGCCGAAAGACTCGCCGACCCGATGGGGCCCGACAACGACAACATGGGCTCGCGAGTCCGTCGCGGCCTGTCCGGGCGCGGGGCCAGTGTCGCCGCAATCCTCATAGCCATCGTGTGGACGCTGCCGACGTTCGGCCTGTTCGTCACCAGCTTCCGCCCTGTCAAGGACATCAACTCGAGCGGCTGGTGGACGTTTTTTGCACACCCCAACCTGACGTTTCAGAACTACACCGACGTCCTGTTCGGGGCATCGACCTCCTCCGGACGGCTGGCCAGCTATGCCGTCAACTCGCTCGTCATCACCATCCCGGCCGTGATCCTGCCGGTCGCGATCGCGTCGTTCGCGGCGTACGCGCTGGCCTGGGGGCACTTCAAGGGCCGGGACTGGGTGTACATCGGGATTTTCGCGCTGCAGATCGTGCCGCTGCAGATGGCGCTGATCCCGCTCCTGCAGGTGTTCACCTCGACGCACACGCCGGTCTTCATGCGCGTGTGGCTCGCCCACACCTGCTTCGCCCTGCCGGTCGGTGTCTTCCTGCTGCACAACTTCATGTCCGAGTTGCCGCGTGAGGTCTTCGAGGCGGCGCGCGTCGACGGCGCCGGCCATGCGCAGATCTTCCGGAAGATCGTGCTTCCGCTCATCGTGCCGGCGCTCGCCTCGCTCGCCATCTTCCAGTTCCTGTGGGTGTGGAACGACCTGCTCGTCGCGCTCGTGTTCTCGGACGGCACCGAAAAATCCGCGCCGATCACCCAGCGGCTGGCCGGGCTGGCCGGCACGCGAGGCAACGACTGGCAACGCCTCACCTCAGGTGCGTTCGTCTCGATCGTGGTCCCGCTGATCGTCTTCCTGGGTCTGCAGCGGTACTTCGTCCGCGGCCTTCTCGCCGGCAGCGTCAAGGGCTGAGTCGGCACTGCCCGCGGCCCGCTTCTGGGGAGTTCGGTAACCTCGTGGGGTTTCCGCATGTCCGGCCGCCCGCGCGCGGCCAGGCGCCCGAAGACCACGGGCGACCCCGAACACCATGAACGAGGAGCAGGCGACCACCGATGACTGAGTCGACCACAGGCACGACCCACCGCGTCACTCTCATCCCCGGCGACGGCGTTGGGCCCGAGCTGACCGAGGCGACCCGCCGGGTGCTCGAGGCGGCGGCCGCGACCGTTGGGTCGTCCTTCGACTGGGACGTCCGCCACGCCGGCGTCGACATCATGGAGGCCGAGGGCACGCCGCTTCCCGAGTCGACGCTGCAGTCGATTCGTGACAACAAGGTCGCCATCAAGGGCCCCATCACGACGCCGATCGGCACCGGCTTCCGGTCCGTCAACGTGGCCCTGCGCGGCGAGCTCGAGCTCTACGCGTGCGAGCGCCCGTGCCGTACGTACGAAGGTGTTCGTTCGTACTTCGACAAGGTCGACGTCGCGATCATCCGTGAGAACACCGAGGACCTGTACGTCGGCATCGAGTACGAGTCCGGCAGCCCGGAGGCCGAGAAGGCGATCGCGCTGCTCAACACCCTGCAGAAGAAGCAGATCCGCGCGAAGTCCGGCATCTCGATCAAGCCGATCAGCGAATTCGGCAGCGAGCGGATCATCCGGCACGCGTTCGAGTACGCGATCAAGCACGGCCGCAAGCGCG
This sequence comes from Frankiaceae bacterium, assembly GCA_030840665.1. Taxonomy (GTDB): domain Bacteria; phylum Actinomycetota; class Actinomycetes; order JAVEEB01; family JAVEEB01; genus JAVEEB01. Next base: position 3,695 of record JAVEEB010000177.1, read on the forward strand.
TGCACTGCATCACGAAGTCCAACATCATGAAGTTCACCGACGGGCTGTTCCTGTCGGTGTTCCGCGAGGTGGCCAAGGACTTCCCGGACATCGAGCCCTGGGAAAACCTCGTCGACGCCACGTGCATGGGCCTCGTGCAGCGCCCGGCCGAGTGGGACGTGCTCGTGCTGCCGAACTTGTACGGCGACATCCTGAGCGACCTCACCGCCGGCATGGTCGGTGGGCTCGGCGTCGCGCCGGGAGCCAACATCGGCACCAAGGCCGCTGTTTTCGAGGCGACACACGGTTCCGCGCCGAAGTACAAGGGTCAGAACAAGGTCAACCCGACGGCGATGATCCTGTCCGGCAAGCTGATGCTCGACCACCTCGGCGAGACCACGGCCGCGAACACGCTCGAGACCGCCGTCGCCGACGTCATCCGCGAAGGCAAGAGCGTCACGTACGACATGAAGCCCAACCGCAACGACCCGACCGCCGTCGGCACCGCCGAATACGCGGACGCCATCATCGCCAAGCTTCAGGGCTGAGGAGCTCTCCCCACATGAAGATCACCGTCGTCGGTGCCGGCAAGTACGGCTCGACCACCGCCCAGCGCCTCGCCGAGTACGACATCTTCGAAGAAGTCGTCCTCACCGACATCGTCGAAGGGCTCCCGCAGGGCCTCGCGCTCGACATGATGCAGAGCCGTTCCGTGGAGCGCTTCGAGACGCGCATCACCGGCACGAACGACTACGCCGACACCGCGGGTTCGGACATCGTCATCATCACGGCCGGGCTGCCCCGCAAGCCGGGGATGACGCGCATGGACCTGCTCGAGGTGAACGCCAAGATCGTGCGGGGTGTGAGCGAAGAGGTCGCGAAGCACTCGCCCGACGCCGTCGTCATCGTCGTGTCCAACCCGCTCGACGAGATGACCGCGCTGGCGGCGCTCGCGACGGGTTTCCCGAAGAGCCGCGTGCTCGGCCAGGCCGGTGTCCTCGACACCGCCCGTTTCAAGCACTTCGTGGCGGAGAAGCTCGGCGTCACACCCTTGTCCGTCGAGGCCATCACCCTCGGCTCGCACGGCGAGACGATGGTGCCGGTCCCGTCGCAGGTGACGGTCGACGGTCAGCCGATCAGTGAGTTGCTCGACGCGGCCTCCATCGAGGAGCTCG
>JAVEEB010000190.1 GCA_030840665.1 Frankiaceae bacterium
ACGAGGTCGAAGCTGCGGCCGCCGTCGTCGCTGCGCCACAGCGAGATGGGCTCACAGCCCGCCCACACGACGTCGGGCCTGTCCTGCGAATCGGGGCGCAATTGCCAGACCCGCTTGAGGACACCGCCGGAATCCTCCGGGAATCGGATGGCGCCCTGGTCGGTCTCCTCCCACGTCGCGCCGAAGTCGTCGGACCACTTCACCGTCGGACCCCAGTGCTCGCTCATCGTGCCGACGAGCATGCGAACCGGGGACCGTCGCGTGTCGAAGGCGACGGAGGCGACTTCGCGCATCAAGAAGTGCGGGCCCTCCACCGACCAGGACCGCCGGTCGTCGCTGCGGGCGAGCCACAGCCCCTTGCGCGTGCCGATGGCGAGAACGAAAGTCATGAGGCGACCGTCTCGATGAGGCCGATGATGTGCCCCTCCGGGTCGCTGAACTGGCCGAGGGTCATGCCGGCCATCACCTTGTCGGGCCCGAACAGCCGTCGACCCCCGAGCGCCTCGGCCTTGGCGAGCGATGCCTCGACGTCGGGCACCTCGGCGTACACCGTCACGTGGCCTCCGCCGCCGCCCATGGCGGGCCCTATGCCACCGCCGATGCCGATGCCCTGCGGGTTGAGATTGTCCTCGCGCGCGACGACGCCGTAGTTGAACTCGTTGTCCGGGTCGACGTGCCACCCGAACAGCTCCGCGTAGTAGGCGCTGAGGGCCTTGCTGTCATTCGCGATGATCTCGAAATGCACGATCGGTGCGCCCATGATGTGCTCCCCTGCGCCGACGGCCGCGGCGCGCAGAATCACACAACCACGCGGCGCCGACAGCCGTCGAGGGTGGTGGCGGCATAGGTCCTTGCCACGGCGGGGAGCGAGAGTCGCGCTATGTGCCGCCGGGCTTGCCGCGTGCCCTCCCGGACGCGCAGCTGATGCACGTGCGGGCGTTCGGCCTCGCCTCGAGGCGCTCCTCGCCGATCGGCCGGCCGCACTGTTCGCACAGCCCGTAGTCACCGTCCGCCAAGGCAGCGAGGCCTCGCTGGATGTCCGCGCGGGAGTGTCCGGCCGCCGCGATCAGCGCCACCACCTGCTGGCGTTCGAACGCGATCGTGGCGCCTTCGGGGTCGTGCTCGTCGTCCGCGTTGGAGTCCCGCGAAGCCGCGACGAAGTCCTCGTATTGGCGCTGCAGGTCGCGCAGCTGCTCAGCGTTCTCGGCGAGTGCAGCCTCGAGCCGGGCGCGCTGCTTTTCGTCTGTCACCCTGGAGACAACGGCCCTCGGCCCGGCGTCATTTCCCGGTTGCCGAGGCAGCCGTGCCGCAACGTCAGTCGTCGATCTCGGCGTAGTCGACAGTCACCCAGTAGTACTTCGACTTGGGGTTCGTCTGGCCGGTGACCGCCATCGTGAGTGAGTGCTCGCCGTGCGGGAGGACGGGCGACTCGAAAAGCATCGAACCGGGTACGCGGTGCGGGGCGTACTCGTCGATCGGCGTGGCGGGGCCACCGTCGACGCTGATCTCTGCCATGCCGTGGTTCTGGGCGAGAACGCCGTAGAGGCGCACCCGGGTGCCGACGAACCGGATCGTCGCCGTGTCGCCGGGAATGCTGCAGTACGAGTCCGAGCCGTCCGCTTCGACGTTGCCGGCACCGTGCTCCCAGCGGCCCTTGTAGTCGAACTGGTTGACGCCGGTGCCCATGACGAAGTCCTGGATAGTCGTTGTCTTGCCCTCGACGGAAATGCCGCTCGACCCGTACACGTCGTTGACGACCTCGTCCGTAACTTCCGGTCGCTCGAACGTGTAGTGGGCGGCGATGGCGTTCATGCTTTCCTCGAGTTCGGTGAGGTGGGCGGCGACCGTCTTCGCGTGTGCGCCGACGTACGCGGTCACGCGCAGTGCGTGCGTCAGCGACTGGACGCTGCGGGCAAGCTCGACGGCGCTGTCGGCGACGACGGAGGTGCTCTGCCCGACCTCGGAGGTGGTGGCGGTCTGCTGCTCGACGGCCGATGCGATGGCCGTCTGGTTGTCGCTGACCTGACGGATCATCTCGGTGATCTTGCGCATCACTTCGACCGCGCTGGTGGAGCCGCTCTTGATGCCACGGACCGTGCTCGTCACCTGGTCGGTGGCGTCGGCCGTCTTCTTGGCCAGCCCCTTTACGCTGTCGGCGACGACGACGAAGCCTCGTCCTGCTTCACCCGCGCGGCCCGCCTCGATGGTGGCGTTGAGGGCGAGGACGCGAGTTTGGCTGGCGATGGACGAGATGACCTCGACGACGTCCTGCACCTGCTGGGACGCCTCTTCGAGCTCCGTCATCGTCCCGCTGGCCTGGAGCACCTGCTGCGCTCCGGCGTTCGCGATCGAGGACGCGGACGACGCGTGACCGGCGATGTCGCGGACGGTCGTCGCCATTTCGACGGTGGCCGCCGCGATGTGCTGCATGTTCTGGGAGACCTGCTCGGCGGAGCTCGCCGCGAGGGTCGCGTCGTGCACGGTGCCCTCGGACATCTGCAGCATGGAAATGCCGAGCTCGTAGACGTCGTTCCAGCCGGTCTTGAGCCGCCGCGCGTTCAGTTCGAGCTCGGTGATCTCCGTGCGAAGGCGGGTCGCGAGGCGCTCGGCCGCTGCGTTGATCGCGGTGGCCTCGTCGTCCTGGCGGTTCGCGATACGGGAGCCGGAATCGTTGATGCGGGAGAGGTCGCCGTCGGCGATGGCGTGCAGACCGGCGACAGCGGTGGCGACGCGAGCCAGCCGGGCGCGCCGGACCATGGCCGAGGCGCCCACCGCAAGGATGAGCCACGCCACGATCACCGCGGTGGCGATGAGGAGACTCGCGCCATGCCTGCCGGCAGCCCACGCGCCGATGGCACCTGCGCCGAGCGCCGACGCGAGGACGAGCACCGTGTCAGCACCGACGGAAGGCCGGCGAGTCTGGGCGCCGCCCGTTGCGACGGAGCTGTCCGTTGCGACGGAGCTGTCCGGGATGACCGGGTTCGTGAGCATCGTTGTCACGGCACATGTCTCTCTGGCGATCGTTGCGACGCGCGTACGCGGCCACAGGGCATACCGGCGCCACGTCTAGTGACGCCTAGGAAGACAAGTCGGCAGATACCCCCCAACTCATTAGGCCGTCTTGCGCCACCGGCCCCGTACTGTGTCCAAATGCTCACAGCCGGGACGATCGCGATCGGTGACCTGACCGTGCCGAGGCTCGGCTACGGGACGATGCGCCTCACGGGCCCCGGGATCTTCGGGCCGCCGGCAGACCGCGAACAGGCCGTCCGGGTCCTGCGGCGGGCCGTGGAGCTCGGCGTACGCGTGATCGACACCTCTTGGTACTACGGGCCGGACGTCGCGAACGAGATCCTGGCCGAAGCGTTGCGCCCGTACAAAGCGGATCTTGTTCTTGTCACCAAGCTCGGGGCCGCCCGTCGACCCAACGGCGCCTGGTTTCCCGCGCTGGCGCCCGACGAGCTGCGTGCCGGGTGCGAGCGCGACCTCCGGCTCCT
>JAVEEB010000304.1 GCA_030840665.1 Frankiaceae bacterium
GGCATCTTCGACCAGCATTGCGATGTCGTCCGCGTCGACGGGGGCGCCGCCATTGAAGGGATCCACGACGACGGCAATACCCGGCTCCCCGACGCCGACGAGGAAATGCCCGGGGGCGCCGATCCCGTAAGCCGGAATGCCCGCCCGTCGAGCCACTTCCAGCCACACGACGGACAGCAGGATCGGCAAACCGCGCCGCCGCCGCACAACCTCGTGCAGCAACGACGACCGCAGCTCGCGATAGTCCGACGGCTGGCCCGCGAAGCCGCACTTGTCGCCGAGATACGCACGCAAGGCCTGGGCCTGGTCGGTGGGCGTCGCGGCGAAGTCGGGGAGAAACGCGTTCATGCCGGCCGCGAGTGTGTCGAGGTGGTCGAGCCACTCGCGCACCGACAACTCGGCGTCGGCCTCGCTCGCGATGAGCAGGCAGGCCTCGCCGAGATCAACGGGGGAAGACCGGACGAGCGAGGCAAATCGGTCACGGGTCGAGACCGTCACGCGGCCACCCGGTAGAGGTAGGAGTGATGCTGCTCGAACCCCAGCTTGACGTAGAGCGCGCAGGCCGGATCGTTGTCGGCCTCGACCTGCAGGAAGACATGCCGAACCTGGCCGTCGTCGACCTCGTCGGTCAACCCTCGGATCAGCGCCTGGGCGACACCCCTGCGCCGGTGCGCTTCGCTGACCCACAGCGAGTTGATGGACAGCCACGCGCCGACCACCGAGCCGCGTCCGATCCCGATGATGTCGCCGCTCCCGTCAGTCACGGACGAGTAGAGGGCGGGTGCTCCCGTCAGCACGCCGCGGGCGGCGACGGGCGGCGGGTGGGGATGCGCCGACAGCCAGGGGGCGCTGGGGGCGTGCTCAAGCGTCGCCACGGTCGCAGACACCGGGATGTGCACCTGGCGCAGATCCGCGGCCAGCACGAGGCTGGACGATTCGGCCCGCCAACCACGGCGCTCGAGCTCGGCATCCAGATGGGCGCACAACGGCAACGGCAGCTGGACAACGGTGGGCAACCCGCGCTCGTCGTACCAGGCCTTGATCATGGACAGTGCCTCGTCGAGGGCGACTCCCGGCGAGCCGACCGCCAGCACGGAGTTGGCGCGCTTGGTCCACCCGGCGGCCGCGCGCAGCTCCCAGGAGCCCAGGGCGACGCGCTCGAGGGCCGGCCAGCCGTCGCTCGCGATGCGTTCCAGCTCGCCCGACGCGACGTCTCGCGCCCAGGTGGCAGGAACCACCTTGCCGGCCAGCACGGCCCCTGTGCCGATGACCTCGACGGATCCGTCGCGGCGCCGTACCGACAGCTCTGAGGCCGTCCAGGCCTCCAACTCGCCCAGCACATCGCTGGCCTGGCCGTCGGGCAACGCGAACCGCAGGACGACCCGGCGACCCACGTCAGCGGGCGACAGGGAGGACGCCAGGAGGTACGGAGACACGGACACGCACCCCCGTTCATGCAGTCGGTGACGGTTCTGGCGATACTAAGGGCGGCCCCGCAGCCACGCGTAGAAGAGGATGGTCCGACACGTGACGTACGTCATCGCCGAGCCCTGTGTCGATCTCAAGGACAAGGCTTGCATCGAAGAGTGCCCCGTCGACTGCATTTACGAGGGCGAGCGGATGCTCTACATCCACCCCGACGAGTGTGTCGACTGCGGCGCCTGTGAGCCGGTTTGCCCCGTCGAGGCGATCTTCTACGAGGACGACGTGCCGGCGCAGTGGAAGGACTACTACAAGGCGAACGTCGACTTCTTTGCCGACCTCGGGTCCCCGGGTGGCGCCTCCAAGATGGGTCTCATCCCCAGGGACCACCCGCTCGTCGCGGCCCTGCCCCCGCAGGAGCACGCCGAATAAGAACCACCCGATCGTGTACGACGACGGCCGCCGCTCAGGTTTCTGGGCCGGTGGCCGTCTGTTTTCCGCCGATACGCCTGCATATGTGCCGTTTGTCGGGTGTGACGGGCGCACCCGATCGGACTAACGTGCGGCCCTGACGGCGCACCGGTGGGGGGCTCCGATGTCCCGGAGGCTCCTGTGCGTCGCATTGCTGTGTTGATCGCGTTCGTTTTTGGCTTCGTCTCGCTCGCGGTCCCCGCGTCAGCGGCCACGAAGATCAAGATCACGGTGACTGCTTCCTCGGGCGCGGTCGCCCCGAAGGTCGCATACCGGGTGAGCGGCCACGTCGTGCCCGCCGCCGTCCGACCCGTCGTGCTGCAGCACCTGGTCGGTGCGGCGTGGAAGAACGTCGCCACCGGCAAGAGTGACAAGCGCGGCGGCTTCACCCTCGCCGTCACCCCGACCGTGGCCGGCACCTGGCTGCTGCGGGTGCAGACGCTGTCCGGCAAGGTCGTCCTTGCGACGAGTGGCGTGGTCACCCTGCACGTCCGCACGGCCTCAAGCGTGATCACCGGCTTCACATTCCTGACTTCCTACGTCGGATCAGCTGCCCCGATGACCGGAGTCGTCAGCCCCAACGAGGCTGGCCGTGCCGTCTCCCTGCAGCAGCTCGTTGCCGGCGTGTGGAAGCCCGTCGCGGTCACTGTGACCACGGCCGGCGGCGCGTTCGCCTTTGACGCCCCCACCACAACGGCCGGCACCCTGTCCTTCCGTGTCGCCGTCGCCGCCTCCGTGAAGCGGGCTGCCGTCGTCGGAGCGACGCTGCCATTGACGGTAGGCCCCGCCCTCGTCGGTCACGGCGTCGTCCTCGTCGATGACAACGGCCACGTCACCACGCACGAGCTCGGCGGCACCATGCGCGACATCTCACTGCCCATCGCCGATGAGGACAACGGTAGCTTCGCCGCCAACGGTCGCATCCTCGCCGTCTCCGGCACGAGCGCAGCCGCGACTGCCGCGTCGGTCATCGGCCCGGGCTTCGGGCCGGTCCTTCTGGTCAAGGTCGGTGCGGGGGCGTGCGTGTCGACGTGGTCGCTGTCTGCAAACGGGCACGCGGCCGGCTGGATCACCGGCACTGCCGACGCCACCGGGTGCACGCCGACCGCGGCTTTCGTTCGCGATCTGGATGCCGGAGTCACGTCGTCGCTGGCGGTCGACGCTGCCGCATTTGCCGGCGCCAATGGCTTGAGCATCACGTTCGATCACGACGGAAACCTCGTCGAAGTCTCGATCTCGCCCAAAGTTGCGCAGGTCCCGACGTTCTCCTTCAACGAGCTGTACACGCTGCGCGGCGTCCCGGTCCCAGTCAGCGGGAAGGTCGGCATGGGTGAGTTAGGGCTCGTGTACGCGGCCGCGCCCGCCGGTCACATCACGGCCTTCGACTACGCGCGCGGCGAATTCGTCTCCGCGTCGCTGACCTCGTCTGCACGCCCGGTGCGGCTGACTCAGCTGCCGCTCTATGACCTGGTCGG
>JAVEEB010000334.1 GCA_030840665.1 Frankiaceae bacterium
TGAAAGCGCCGCCCGTGCGGCTCAGGAGAAGGCCGCCGACGCGACCGCGACGCCGGCGCCGGCATCGCCGAGCACCGGAGCCTGACAGCACCCGTTCACCCAGAGGTCGGCTGCGCACCTGCAGCCGACCTTTGCATTTGAGGCAGTCACACCCCGCGGCCGCAAGCAACGCTACGGTGCGCACGTGAACCCTGACGCCGAGGCGGAGCAGTTCGTCCGCGCGCACACGCGACTGAGCACGACGCCGCTGCTCCCCGAACTGCCCCTGCACCTGAGCGACGACGTCGTCGACCTGTGGGAGCGGATGACCGACCGCGCCGCGGCGCTCGGGACAACCGTCGAGTTGCCCTATTGGGCGTCGTCCTGGCCCGGCGGTCAGGCCGTCGCCCGCTACGTCCTCGACCACCCGGATCTCGTGGTGGGCAAGCGGGTTCTGGACGTCGCGAGCGGGTCCGGCCTCATCGGGATCGCGGCCGCCCGGGCCGGAGCCGCCCACGTCCAGGTCAACGACATCGACAAGCTGTGCGAAGCATCGGCCCTGGTGAACGCCGCGGCGAACGGCGTCACCGTCGAGCCGCTGACCGACGACATTCTTGATGCCACGACGGACGCGGACGTCGTCGTGGTCGGCGACGCGTTCTACGCGAAAGGTCTGGCCGACCGGATGTTGCCTTTTGTACGACGGGCAGCCCGGGCCGGCGCGCTCGTCCTCGTCGGCGACCCGGGGCGCGCGTACCTCCCGCAGCCGCGCACCGACTGGCGACGCGTGGCGACGTACCGAATCCCTGTCACTGATCTCGAACAGGGCGAGGTGAAGGTGACCGGCGTCTGGCGACTACGGGCCCGCTCGCTGCCGCTGAGAGCGGAGCAGCAGCGCGATGCCTACCAGCCGCGCCGGGCCAGGGCGGCGGGCAGGTCCGTCGCGGGAAGAGGCCGCGCAAACAGGAAACCCTGAACCTGGTCACAGCCGTACGCACGCAGTGCCTCGACCTGTTCAAGCGTCTCCACCCCTTCGGCGATCGAGCGCAAGCCGAGGTTGCCGGCCAGATCGACGACGGCAGAGACGATTCGTTCGTCCTCGAGGTCGACGCCGATGCCGCTGACGAACGAGCGGTCGATCTTGACGAACGTCAACGGCATGTTGCGCAGGTGCGTCAATGACGCGTAGCCCGTGCCGAAGTCGTCGAGACCGATCTCGACGCCCATGTCCCTGAGCTGGTGCAGCTGGTCGATGATGTCCGGGAGCAGATCGAGGATCGTGGTCTCGGTGAGCTCGAGCAGGAGCAACCGCGGGTCGAGCCCGGTGATGCGGAGCCGAGCCTCCACGATTGCCATCAGGTTTCCCCGCTCGAATTGACGCGGGGACAGGTTGACCGCGATGGTCAGCGGCCGGTTGTCCGTGGTCGCCCAGCGGTGCGCCTCATCTATGGCCAGCGCCAGCACGCGTGACCCCAGCGGAACGACGAGCCCGCTCCCTTCCGCGGCTGGAATGAACGAGCCGGGGAGCAGCAATGATTTGTCGAGCTGCACGATCCGCGCGAGAGCCTCGAATCCCGCGAGGTCGCCGGTACCAAGGTCGATGACGGGCTGGTAGTAGGCGACGACGCGGTCGTCGTCCAACGCCAATTGGACGGCGCGCTCCGCGGCGAAGCGCTGCTGCACCTGCACGCCGAGGGCCGCGTCGAAGAGATGGGTGCGACCCCCGCCACGAGATTTCGCCTGGTACATCGCCGTGTCCGCCTGGTCCAGCAGCGACTCCGCGTTGCCGTTTCCGTCGAGTGCAACTGCCAGCCCGATACTCGCCGACGTCGTTGGACCGTCGGATGACAACAGGGACAGGTGCGAGATCATGCGGTGGCCGATCTCGAGTGCGTGTATGTCGCTGTCGACGACCGGGGCGAGAACCGCGAACTCGTCACCACCGATACGCGCCACCGTGTCCATGGGTCGGACAACGGCTTCCAGCTGTGCGGCCACGCGTTGCAGTATCCGGTCCCCGGCCGCGTGGCCCAGAGTGTCGTTGACCCGCTTGAAACCGTCGAGGTCCACGAAGAATACGGCCACGCGCGCCCGGGACCGCTTCGCCTGGGCGAGCGACTGCGTGATGCGGTCGACGAGCAGCGCACGGTTGGGCAGGCCGGTCAACGCGTCGCGTGTCGCCAAGGCGGTGAGCGCGACGTGCGCTGTCTGCAGTTCCGCGACGCGATCCATCTGCGCCAAGTTCAGCCGCGCGATGCTCTCCTCCTGCGCGCGTTGCGCAGTGAGGTCGGTGAAGGTCAGGCACATGACGCTGAAATCGCCGAGATCGAGGATGTACATGCCGATGAGGACGGGCACGGGTACTGCCGCGAGCAGCTCACCCTCGATGTCTCCGCCGAGCCCATCCTCGCCGCGTGCGTCGTCCCAATTCGGGGGGTCCGCCAGGAATTGGGCCAGGACTTTTCCGACAATCGCCTCCCGCGGCCGGTCGAGCAACTCCGCCAGGCGACGGTTGGCGTACAGAACGACGCCGGCTGACGACACCGTCGCGGCCCCGTCGCGCATGTTCTCCACAAACTTCCGGTACGGCGTATCAGCGGTGGTCAGCGAGAGCACCTGATGGTCGTCGCCCCGCGACATGACGAAGGCATCAACCTCACCCGCGCGGATCGCCCGCATGGTGTCCGCCGCCTCCGAGATGCGTTGCGGCACCTCTTCCGGCGTCACGTCGTCCGACGCCGGCGCGCGATTTGGCGCCACCATCAGAGCCTCGTCGAACGCACCGACACCCGACGTGAGTTTCGGCCCATCACCCACCGCGGAGTCCAGCCGGGGCAACGGCACGTAGCCCGTCACGGGCTGCCCGTCGGCACTATATGCAGTCCAGCGAGGGCCCGGTCTGCGTCGGAGAGGTCACCGATGACTTTGCGCGACGGCGCAGGCGCCCAGCGCACGAGCGTAGGGATGGCCACGATGTCATCCGCCTGGGCCAGGGACGGGGTCTCCGCCAGATCGATGACCTCGATTTCGTAGCGACCATTGAGATGCCGCTCGCAAAGAGTCGCAAGGTTCGCCATCGCCCGTAGCGAGCGCGGTGATTGGCCCGCGATGTAGAGCCGCAACGACCAGAACTCGGGCAGCGAAACCTGCTCCGCGCTCATGCCGTCCCCGCCAGTGTCGATGCGAGTGCCGGAGCCGGTGGCGCATCGACGTCCGTGTCCACATCGGCCTGGCGGAGCCGGCCCTGCTCAGCCCGTTGACCGGCTCGATCGTCCACGCCGGACGACCCGTGACTCAGCAAGCGCTCGACGATCTCGGCCTCGTCGTCGAATTCTCGCCACAACGCGACGGTCTGCGCCTTCACGGCATCGCGACGCCGATCGAGGTTGGCCCGACGCTGGTCGAGGTCGTCCGCGCGCGCAGCGTTCT
>JAVEEB010000345.1 GCA_030840665.1 Frankiaceae bacterium
CCGTGACGTCGTCGACCTCCCAGCCGCGCTCGTGCAGACCGGCCGCGAGCGTCTCGGTCGCGATGTCCGCGCGGGGCAACAGCACGCGGTCGATGGGGTCGAGCACGTCGTCGTACTCGGGCCACACGGCGAGCAGGCCCTCGGAGGACTGGTCACCACTCGGCACGAGCTCCGGCTTGATGCCGTACTCGCGCACGGCGGCGGCCGTCTGCTCACCCACACAGGCGATCTTGATGCCGGCGAAGGCCCGGGCGTCGAGGCCGTACTCCTCGAGCTTCTCCTTCACCGCGCGGAACGCGTTGACAGAGGTGAACGCGATCCACTGGTAGCGGCCCGACACGAGGCCCTTCACCGCACGGTCCATCTGGACCGGCGTGCGGGGCGGCTCGACGGCGATGGTCGGCACCTCGACGGGCACGGCGCCGTACGCACGCAGTTGCTCGGACAGGACGCCGGCCTGTTCCTTCGTCCGCGGCACGAGGACGCGCCAGCCGAACAGGGGGCGGTTTTCGAACCAGGACAGCTTGTCGCGCTGCTTCACCGACGGGCCGACGACCAGCACGGCGCGGCCAGCCAGGTCGGCAACGTCGGCCTGCACCGCGTCGAGGGTGGTGGTGATGGACCGCTGCGAGGCGGTCGAACCCTCGACGGTGACGACGACGGGAGTGTCGCCGTGGCGACCGGCGGCCGCGAGCTGCGACGCCACCTTGCCGGCCTGCTCCGCGCTCACCGCGATGACGAGCGTCTCGCTCGACGCGATCGACGCCCAGTCCGGCTCGTTGTCGTCGACATCGACGACGGTCACGACGCGGCCGGGCGCGAAGGCGGCAACGCCGCTGTACGCCGGCACTGCCGTCACCTCATGGACACCTGGCACGAGCTCCCACGGGAGCTTGGCCTTCGTCAGCGCCATCGCGAGCGCGGTGCCGTTCGTCGACGACAGCGGGTCGCCGTAGACGGCGACGACGGACCGCCCTGCCTTGATGTGCGCCACGATCGCCTTCGCCTGCTCGGCGTTCGGCGTGCCGGTGACGTCGACGTACTCGGCGTCCGCGCGGCGGCCCGTGAGGGCCCCACCGTGCCGGGCCACGTCGGCGAGCACCACGTCGGCGCGAGCGACAAGCTCGGCTGCGCGCACGGTGAGGAGTTCCGGATCGCCGGGCCCGACGCCAACAAGGGCGACGGTGCCGTACGAAGGCTTGCGGGATGCTGTTGCAATCACGTTGATGTCCTCATCAGGTCGGCTGCGCCTGCGGCTAGCAGGTCCTCGGCCAATCGACGACCGATGGATTCGGCCGCGTCCACGGAACCGGTCGCTATCGACCGGAGCATGCGGGTCCCGTCGGGCGCCACGACGACGCCGGTCAGGGATATTTCCTTGCCCACCACGGCGTACGCGCCCACTGGGGCGGTGCACCCGGCTTCGAGCGTTGCCAGCAGTGATCGTTCGGCGATGACGGCCGCTCGAGTCGCTGCGTGGTCGAGCCGGGCGAGTAGCCCGGCCAGTGCGGGGTCGTCGGACCGGCATTCGACCGCGAGCGCACCCTGTCCGGGCGCGGGCAGGACGAGGTCGATCGCGAACGTTTCGGTGATCTCGCACGAGCGGCCGAGACGGGAGAGCCCTGCAGCGGCGAGGACAACGGCGTCGTACTCGCCGTCCGCCACCTTGCGCAGCCGTGTGTCCACGTTGCCGCGGATCGGGGCGATGAGGAGATCAGGTCGGACGGCCAGCAGTTGAGCGGCGCGGCGGGGCGACCCGGTGCCGACGCGTGCCCCGAGCGGCAGGTCGGCGAACGGCACGCCGCCACGGCTCACGAGCACGTCGCGTGCGTCGGCGCGCTCGGGCACCGCCGCGACGACGAGCCCGCGCGCGGGGGCGGTCGGCAGGTCCTTGAGGGAGTGCACGGCAAGGTCGATGTCACCGGCCAGCAGGCGTTCGCGCAAAGCCGTGACGAAGACGCCGGTGCCGCCGATCAGCTCGAGGGGCGCGTCGGTCGTCTGCGTACGGTCGCCGTCCGTTGAGATGTCGACGAGCGTCACCTCGACGTCGCCCGCGGCCCGGATGGCGTCGGCGACGAGCAGAGACTGGGTGCGCGCGAGTGCGCTGGCACGGGTGCCGAGCGCGAGCGTGCTGCGGCCGAGGAGCGTCGTCACTGGCCCTCACCGCCCTCGTCCCCGACGCGCACCGCGGCGCGCGAGATCGCCTCGGACGGGTCGGCGCCGAGCTCGAACAGCTCCCGCAGGGCGTGCGCGTAGCTCTCGCCATTGCCGTCCTGGGCGAGCTCCTTCACGCGCACCGTCGGGCCGTGCAGCAGCTTGTCGACGACGCGGTTGAGGGCGTGGCTGACCTCCTCGCGTTCGCGGCTGTCGAGATCCGGCAGGCGCGCCAGGAGCCGGGCGAGTTCGACGTCGACGACGCCGGCCGCCTTGGCGCGCAGGGCGACGACGGTCGGGGCGACCCTGTTGGACCGCTGCCACGCGAGGTGGCCCGCGACCTCCTCGGCGAGGACCCGGCGCACAGCCTCGATCTCGGCCGCGGTCTCGCCCCCGCGCAGCAGGTCCTGCAGCGTGCCGAGGTCGATCAGGCTGACGGCGGGGTGCGACACGACGGCCGGGTCGATGTCGCGGGGCAGTGCCAGGTCCAGGAGGACGAGGGGACGCTCGCGCCCTGCCATGGCGCGCTCAACGACATCAGCGTGTACGACGATCCCTGTCGCCCCGGTCGCGGAAACGACGAGGTCCGCGCCCGCGATGGCCTGCGAAAGATCACCGAAATCGGCGGCCTGGCCCCCGATGTCGGCGGCCAACCGGTCCGCGTTGGCGGCCGTTCGGTTGGCGACGGTGATCGATGTGCAACCGCGCTTCTGCAGGGTCGCCGCCGCGAGGGCGGACATCGAACCCGCGCCGACGATCAGCGCGCGAACATCGCTGAGGTCGCCGAGCGCGACGGCGGCGTGGTCGAGCCCGACGGACACGATCGACGCGCCGACCCGGTCGATCCCGGTGTCGGAATGCGCCCTCTTGCCCACCCGCAGCGCCTGCTGAACGAGCCCGTCCAGCACCCGGCCGACGCTGTCCTCGTCCTTGGCGGTGCGGTGCGCTGCGCGCAGCTGGCCGAGGATCTGCGCCTCGCCGATCACCATCGAATCCAGGCCGCAGGCGACGGAGAACAGGTGCTCGACCGCCTGATCTTCGTAATGCACATAGAGATATGGAGCGAGGTCATCGACGCCGGACCCCGTTGCCTGCGCGAGCAACGCGGAGACGTCCTCGACGCCGGCGTGGAAACGGGTGACGTCGGCGTACACCTCGATGCGGTTGCAGGTCGTGACGACGAGCGCCTCGGCGACGTGTTCGGCGTGCCGGAGGGCGCCGAGCAACTTCGGGATGGCGTCCCCCGAGATGCAGACCTGCTCCAGGACGCGGATGGGTGCGGTGCGGTGCGAAATGCCGACGACGAGGACGCTCATGTCGACACCGCCTGCGGAAGCGGGGTGGCGGCGTCATTGGTGACGTGGCCGGCCTCGGCTCGCTGCGATCCGAGCGAGCGCGCTTCGTCGCCGAGAGCGTCGAGGGCCTCGAGGGCGGCGGCGGAGGACCGCGCGTCGCCGCGGGCCTCCCGATCCGCGGCGAGCGCCTTGCGCTGCTCGTGGAACGCGAGGATCTGCAACTCGGTGGACAGGTCCACCTTGCGGAGCTGGACGTCGGCGGGCACCGACAGCACGGTCGGGGCAAAGTTCAGGATGCTCGTGACGCCGGCCTCGACGAGCCGGTCGCACACCTCTTGCGCCGCCTTCGCGGGCGTCGCGATCACGCCGATGTTGACGCGCAGTTCGGCGACGAGGCGCGGCAGCTGGTCGATGTGGGTGACCGGCGTGCCGTTGACGTCCTCGCCGACGCTCGCCTTGTCGGCGTCCAGGAGGGCGACGACCTCGAAGCCGCGGGACGCGAAGCCGCCGTAGTTGGCCAGGGCATGGCCCAAGTTGCCGATTCCAACGATGGCGACGCGCCAATGCTGGGTCAGGCCGAGTTCGCGGGAGATTTGGTACACGAGGTACTCGACGTCGTAGCCCACACCGCGCGTGCCGTACGAGCCGAGATGGGAGAGGTCCTTGCGCACCTTCGCCGAATTGACGCCCGCCGCGTCGGCGAGGGCATCGCTGCTGATGGTCGCCACCCCGGACTCGTTGAGAGCATGGAGCGCGCGCAGGTATATGGGGAGCCGCGCGACGGTGGCGTCGGGGATGCCCTGACGGCGCCCGGGTGCACGGGAGGGCGCGACCGCGTCGGCGGGCGTTGCTCGTCCCGGCGTTGCCACGTCTGCTCCCTGGTCGCTAGGCCCGCGGAACGCATCAGGTATGCGCTGGCAGCCGTCGCGAGTGGTGTGCGTCCGAGACTACGACTGCGTGAACACATTCACAAAGTTGCGATCTTGCCTATTGGTAGGTATGTGCAGCGTTTTCCCGGGGGTTTTACGCCTGGATCGGGCGCCTTTCGCTCGACACGCGTACCCCGGGGAGGTATGGTTCCCAAAAAGCGAGCGATACCCCCTCGGGGTAAACGAAGGGATGTAGGTGGCGGTGATGCGCGGCTACACGGACGACAAGGACGCCCACCTCAAGCGGCTGAAGCGCGTCGAGGGGCAGGTGCGCGGCCTCCAACGGATGGTCGACGAGGACGCGTACTGCATCGACGTCCTCACCCAGATCGCCGCCGCGACGCGGGCCCTCGAGGCCGTGGCGCTCGCGTTGCTCGAGGACCACCTGGAGCACTGCGTCGCCGAGGCCCTCGCCAAGGGCGGGGACGAGGCGCAGGACAAGGTCCGCGAGGCGTCGCGGGCCATCGCGCGGCTGGTGCGGTCATGAGCGTCGTCCTCGACAGCCTGTCCGCCGGGCTGTCCATGTTCTGGGAGACGCTCTGGGCGCTCGTGGTGGGCTTCGGCCTCTCCGGCGCGGTCCAGGCCTTCGTGTCCCGGGAGCGGATGCAGCGCGAGCTCGGGGACCATCGACCACGCACCGTTGCAAAGGCCGGCTTGTACGGCGCGATTTCGTCGTCCTGCTCGTACGCGGCCTCGGCGCTGGCCAAGACGCTGTTCGCGCGCGGCGCGGATTTCACGGCCGCCCAGGCGTTCATGTTCGCTTCGACGAACCTCGTCGTGGAACTGGGTGTCGTCCTCTGGCTGCTCATCGGCTGGCAATTCGCCGCGGCCGAGTTCGTCGGCGGCGCGCTGATGATGGCGCTGCTCGGCGTGGTGCTGCCACGGGTCGTGCCGGCGCGTGCTGCGGAAGAGGCCCGGCGACGGGTGCTCGCCATCGACACCCACGGGGCCGGCGCGCACGAACACGACCACGAGCCGGCACCTGTCGCCGCGGGTCCTTCGGGGATCCGTTCCCGGGCGGGTTGGTCGAACGCCGCCGGCTACACCATCAGCGACCTCACCATGCTGCGCAAAGAACTCGTGATCGGTTTCGTGGTTGCGGGATTCGCCGACGCGGCCGTCCCGATCTCCTTCTGGCGCTCGCTGTTCCTCACCGGGCACGGGGGGTGGTCGCTCCTCGAGAACGCGGTCCTGGGCCCCTTCCTCGCGATCATCAGCTTCGTCTGCTCCATCGGCAACGTGCCGTTGGCTGCAGCCCTGTGGAGTGGTGGGATCAGCTTCGGCGGCGTCATCGCTTTCGTCTTCGCCGACCTCATCACCGTGCCGTTGCTGCTCATCTACCGCAAGTACTACGGCACGCGGCTGACCCTCCGGCTGCTCGCGACGTTCTGGGCCACGATG
>JAVEEB010000354.1 GCA_030840665.1 Frankiaceae bacterium
CGATGCTGTACATGAACACATCGAGTGTCGGGGACTGCGGCCCGCCGGGATCGTCCGCGGTCACGGTGACGACCGTGCCGTCCTCGCGCACGAAGCGAAGGACCCGGCCGGTGTCCGAGGTCGGCCCTCGACCAGCGTAGATGTAGGCCATTGGCTCTCCCTCGGATAGTCGGTCGCAAGCAACGATGGCGTTCGCCGGGCACGCGACCACCAATGGCTCGCCAGGCTTGTAGTCCGCGGTGACGTTGAGCAGAGACCTGACGGCGCCGTGCTGCAGAGACACTGAAAAGCGATATTGGCCGCGCACGCTGGACGGGTCCCCGCAGCAGGTGCCGTCCACCGAGTTGACGGCCAAATCGTAGGTGGTCGAGTAGGCCTGCGCGATCCCCACCAATCGCGACTTCATGCCATTAAAGATCTCCGTTTTCACTGCCAACGGGTCGCGCGGCCCCGGCATCGCGGTCGCCGAGTCCCCAGGCCCGGCCGCCTGCTGCTTCGGGTGACTGGAGGTGACGCCGACCCCCAGTCCCACCGCAGCGGCAACGCTCGCCACGACGAGAAACGAGACACCGATTCGCGTACGGCGGCGGCCACGCGCGACCGCAACGAGCCGGGTGCCCGCCAGCTCGAACGGCGGCTCGTCGGCCATTAGCGTCGCGAGCGATTCTTTGACGTCGTACATCCCGGTCACTTCGATTCCGTTGAGTTGGTGACGAAGCCCGGCTGAGCACCGAGAAGTCCGCGGAGCGCCGCGAGACCCCGTGAGGCTTGGCTTTTCACGCCGCCCTCGGAGATGCCGAGGGCCTCGGCCACCTCCGCTGTCGACATCCCGTCCCAGTACCGAAGGACGACGATGGCCCGCTGTTGGGGCGGCATGAGCTGCAGCGCCTGCCGGAGCTCGTCGCGCAGCTCGGTCATCGGCCGCACCGGGTCGGTCGTCTCCGGCACGACCCCGTACGAACGCTCCCGTCGCCACGGCCGCCGCAGCTCGTCGAGGTAGACGCGCAGGATGATCCGCCGGGCATAGGCGTCGATCCCGACGGATTGCTCGACCCGCGACCACGCCCCGTACAACTTGATCAATGCGGCTTGGGTGATGTCGTCCGCGCGGTGCCAGTCCCCACACGCGAGATACGCGGTACGGCGCAGCGCGGGACCGCGCGCCGCGACGTACGCGCTGAACTCGCCGTCGTGCGCTTTCCCCACGGAATCTCCCTTGTCAGCGGTTATACGCGACTCGGGGCCCAACAGTTGCTTCTCGGAGGACCACAATCGGGCGCGACTCCGAGGGTCGGTGAAGCGGAAGTGGTCACTGGCGACCACTTCCGCTTCAGCGGTCCCGAGCTAACCGGCCTTGAGGTCCGAACTGGTCGGCTTCGTCGTCGGCGACGGATGGTTCGCTTGCGCGGCCAACGCCTGGTCGACGGCTGTCCGCTGGTCCGCCGTCAGCAGCGGGACAGCCGACAGGTCGAGGGCCGGGTCCGTCGCCAGTGCCAGCAGCAGGTCGTCCGACACCGTGAGCCCGACACCTGCGTCTTGCAGGAAGCGCACGTCCGTCACGGTGTCGCCCAGGACGCTCACCCGCCGGGCGACCGCGCCGGCCGACCTCTCATCGACGAACCTCGCCGTGCGTCCATCCGGCAGTTGAACGGTCCGGCACGTCTCGGTGGCCACCTTGCACTCCGGCGCAACGCGGGCATCCGCGAGAAGCACGCCGGTGCTGAGCACGATCCCCCCCGTCTTGCCATTTTGCGAGACGGCGAGCTTCATGTTGTACAGCCCTGCGGGTGTCGCAGTGTTGAACAGCGCGCCCATCGAGGCATCGGCGCCGAGCTCCGGCACCCCGTAGCCCGCAGCGGTCAACTGTGCCTTTGCTGCTTGGAGAATCGCGTTGAGTTTGACGGTGCGCGCAGCCTTCACGTCCTCGAGCCCGGCCACGGCCGGCCAGGACGGCGTCGCATCACTGTTGGCCGTGTCAGCCGTGGTGGGCTTCGGCTGGCCTTCGGTGGCGCCCGTCTTGACAACCGCCGATTGGCCCGCGCCCGCCGCGCTCCCGACGCCGCCGTGCTGCAGGCGCGGCAGTGCGACGACTGCCGACACCACCAGCCCGGCAACCGCGAGCCCGCCGACCGCGGCAAGGCCGCTGCGGCGCTGGTGCCGCGAACGGCCGGAGCGGAGGATCTCTTCTCGCGTCGTACGCAATGGCGGCTCGTCGTGCACCGATCGTGCGAACGCGTCCTTGAGCTCGTTCATGGGTCTCACTTCCTGACTGGCGAATCGAGGGCGAGACCGGACGGTTGGGGCAGCAGCTCCCGGAGGCGCGCGAGGCCGCGGGCGCAGTAGCTCTTGACGGTGCCGGGCCCCACTCCCAAGGCGAGCGCCGTCTCTTCGACGGACATGTCGTCCCAGTAGCGGAGCACCACAGCGGCCCGTTGCTGCGCCGGCAAAACGGCAAGCGCGGCAAGAAGTTCGGCGCGCACCTCGTACGAAGACCCCGTCGGCGCCATGCTTTCCGGCAAGGTCGCCGTCGAGCGTTCACGTCGCCAGGGCCGGCGCCGCTCATCGAGGAACACCCGCACGAGAACGCGCCGCGCGTAGCTGTCGACGGCTTCCCGCGCTTCGAGGCCTGGCCACGCCGCGTACATGCGGATCAGCGTCGTCTGGGCGAGATCTTCCGCCGAATGCCAGTTGCCACAGAGGAAGAAGGCTGTCCGTCGAAGCGCCGGCAACCGGGCATCGACGTACTCACCGAACTGCTCTTCCTCGTGTGCCCGCATCCCGTGCCCCTTCCGTTTCGGTCGGCGTCTACACGCGCTCTGGGGCCGGAACGGTTGCCACGTTCCTCAAAATCTTCAGTCGAGGTCGCGGCGGTGGGGCGGGTCCGCGCCGACGCGGCTGCAGGTGACCGCGGCCGCCCGCATGCCGTACGTGAGGGCGGCGCGCAGTTCCTCGCCCGTCGCCGTCAGGCGGCCGCCGAGCAGGCCCGCGTCGTGCAGGCAAGTCAGGAGGCCGGCGGTGAACGTGTCTCCGGCGGCGACGGTGTCCACCACCGTGGTCGCGGGCGCGGGGAGCCGTTCGACCCCGTCCGCATGGACGGCCAGCACGCCCCCGGCGCCGAGGGTCACGATGACGACGGTCGGGCCGATGGCCTGCCACCGGCGGGCGACGGCCTCCGGGTCAACACCGGGGTAGAGCACCTCGACGTCGTCTTCGCTGGCCTTGAGAATGTCGGCGATCCCGCACCAACGGTCGACGTCGGCACGGACCGCGCCGAGGTCGCCCACGATCGACGGGCGCACGTTCGGGTCGATGCAGATGGTCGCATTTTCCTTGCTGCGTACGAGAAAACGCTCGATGGCTCCGCCGCCGGGCGGCAACACCAGCGCCAACGAGCCGGTGTGGATGGCAAGCACGTCGGCGGGAAGGTCCTGCGGCAACTCGGCGTCCGTCCACTGCCAGTCCGCACGACCAAGGATGTCGAACCGGTACGACGCGCCACCCCGTTCGTCGAGATCCACGATCGCGAGGCTGGTCGCCTCCGGCGCAACGACGGCCAGCGAGAGGTCGACGCCGTTCGCCTCGAGGTGGGCGCGCAACCGCCGGCCGAAGGAGTCACCGGACAGCCGCGCGAGCAACGCTGTCGGGACGTCGAGCCGGGCGAGGGCGACCGCCGCGTTGGCCGGGCTGCCACCGGGGATCGCCGTGTACCGGGCGCCGGTTGCATCGTCGGGAACAAGGTCGATCAGCGCTTCACCGCACACGATGATCACGAAGCGCCAACCGGCCCGCGTGGCGGCGTCACCATGTCGAGCTCGCCGGCACCCAAGGCCACCGACAACGCGGGCACCAGGGGCAGGCGCGGGATGAGCACGCACTGCAGCGCGTGGTAGATGTCGGGCTTGCCGGGCCACACAGTGGCGGCCGGGACGTTGTGCGCGTCGAGCTCGTGGTGCCAGCTGCCGTGCTCGCGGTCGATGAGGTACCGCTCGGCGTACACCCAGAGCATGTTGTACGTGTCGGCGTCACGCTGCTCGCCGAAGCGGGCCGACATCGCGGCGGCCGCGGCGATCCCCTCGGTGACCACCCAGTGCATCCGCTCCCGGACGACGGGTGCGCCCGACCAGTCGATCGTGTACACGAATCCGTCGGCGCCATCGACCGACCAGCCCTGCGCCAACGCGTTGTCGAACAGGGCTCGCGCTCCTTCCGCCAGCCACGACGGCGGATTGTCCAGCCCCGCTTCGAGATGCAGCAGCAGGCGGCTCCATTCGAGCCAGTGCCCGATGGTCAGCCCGTACGGGCGGAACTGGTCGGCCTTGTTGTCGAGGTTGTAGTCGGGCAAGGCGTTCCAGTGCTCGTCGAAGTGCTCCACGAGCCGCCAGTTGTACGCGCGCGTGACGTCATTGACGACGCGGTCGGCAATCGCCAGCGCGCGCTCGCGCCATTGCGGATCGCCGGTGGCGTCGGAGGCAGCCATAAGGGCCTCGACCGTGTGCATGTTGCTGTTGGCGCCGCGGTAGGCCTCCGGGTCGCTCCAGTCGGTGGCGAAACTCTCGGCATGCGCGGCCTGGGCCGGATCCCAGAAGTGGATGTCCAGGTCCGCCAAGGCGAGGCCCAGCAGTTCGGCGGCGCGCGGCCGTCCCGCAGCCAGAGCGCTCGACGCGGCGAGCACGACAAACGCATGCTGGTACGCCTCCTTGCGGGCGCTGCTGGCAGCCCCGGTGGCGTCGACGCCGGAATGCCAACCCCCGTTGGTCGTGTCGCGGAGCCGCCCCAGGAGCGCCGCCACTCCATGGTCGACGAACCGGTCGCAGTCCGGCTCACCGAGGAGCGAGCCGAGCGCGAACACGTGGGTCATCCGGCCGGTCAGCCACGTCTCGACAGGCTTGTCGAGCTCCGGGAGGCCCCGCTCATCGAGGAAGGCGAACCCGCCGGCCGGATGCAGGGAACCGCGAGCGAAGTCGATGAGCCGGCGCGACTCTGCCGCCAGCCAGTCCGCATGGGTAGATGTCATGCCACGAAGCTTGCCACGGGCTCAGGCGTCGACGAGCAGTGGCGCAACCTTCGTGCCGAAGAGCTCGATCGCGCGGAGCACCTGCGCGTGCGGCAAGGTGCCCACGCTGATGTGCAGCATGAATCGCTCGATGCCGAGCAGGTCGCGCATGCGGAGGATCTTCTCGGCGACCTCCTCGGGCGCCCCGATCACCATCGAGCCTCCCGGGCCGGCCATCTGATCGAAGCCCTGCGTGGTCATCGGAGGCCAGCCGCGTTCGCGGCCGATGGTGGTCATGGCGCGCGCGTACGGGCCGTAAAACTCCTGCTTCGCCTGGGCGAACGAGTCGGCCACGTACCCGTGCGCGTTGACCGCAAGGGGTTGCCGCGGATGGTCGCTCTTGTCCTGCGCCTGTCGATACAGCTCCGCGAGCGGTACGAAGCGATCGGGCGTGCCCCCGATGATGGCGAGGATCATCGGGAGGCCGAGAAGCCCTGCCCGTACGACGGATCCGGGGTTGCCACCCACCCCGAGCCAGACGGGCAACGGCTGCTGCACCGGCCGCGGGTAGACGCCCTGGTCGTTGAGCGCCGGCCGGAACCGGCCCGACCAGGTGACGCGCT
>JAVEEB010000386.1 GCA_030840665.1 Frankiaceae bacterium
GTCGTCAGCCGACAGCGGCCGGCGCGGTGACGTTGCCGAGCAGTTCGACGACGACAAGGTCGCCGGTCATCTGCCGCACCCACATCTCCGGCCGCAGCACGATGCGGTGACCGAGGGCGGGAACGGCGACCGCTTTCACGTCGTCGGGAGTGACGTACGCGCGGCCCGCGAGCAACGCCCGACCGCGGGCGAGCTTCATCAACGCGAGGGCCCCGCGCGGCGACGCACCGACAAGGACCGACGGGTGGGCCCGCGTCGCCGCGGTGAGCGCCACGATGTAGCGCGACACGCTCTCCTCGACGTACACGGTCTCGACGGCCTCCTGCAGCGCCAGCACCTCGGCCTTCTTCAGGACCGGCTGCAACACGACGTCATCAACCCGCCGTTCCATCCGGCGCCGCAGCAACTCGTATTCGTCGTCGGGGCTCAGGTAGCCCATCCGCACGCGCAGCAGGAAGCGGTCGAGCTGCGCCTCGGGCAACGGGTAGGTGCCTTCGTACTCGACAGGGTTCTGCGTGGCCAGGACGGTGAACGGTGACTCGACGTGCATCGTCGAGCCCTCGACGGTGACCTGCTGCTCCTGCATCACTTCGAGCAACGCCGCTTGGGTTTTCGGGGGCGTCCGATTGATCTCGTCGGCCAGCAGGATGTTGGTGAAGACGGGCCCGGCACGGAAGTTGAACTCCTGCGTGCGCTGGTCGTAGATGAACGAGCCGGTGATGTCACTCGGCAGCAGATCGGGCGTGAACTGGATGCGCTTGTAGTCGAGCTCGAGCGCCTGCGCGAAAGACCGCGCGATCAGGCTTTTCCCCAGACCGGGGTTGTCTTCGAGCAGCACGTGTCCGCGGGCGAGCAGGCCGATCAGGACGAGCTCGAGAGCCGGCCGCTTGCCGATCACCACCTCCTCGATGCGGTCGAGCACCGTGACCGCACGCGCCCGGGCGTTGGTCAGCTCGGCGGTGACAGCTGGTCGAGCGTCTTCACGTACCCGCGCAGCTCCCCCTCCGTCGGCGCCGTCCCGGATGCGGTCGTCAGTCGTTGCCACAGGTCCTCCCCTAGCCGGGCGCGAGCTGCGTCCGGATGCGTGGTGATGGTGATGCCGTACGCCGCGCGCAACCGGTCGTCCGCGATATCCGCGAGCACCGGCCGGATGTGTCGGTCGAACGAGTCGCCTTCCTTCGTCGCTTGCACGAGGCTGCGCCGGACGCGGGCGATGCGTTCGTGGTGGACCGGCAGGATCTCGTACGAAGAATTGCTCTTGCCGCTCGGCGGCGGTATGTCGGGCGGCTCGCCGATCCAGGCGATGGCTCCGGCCGCGGCACCGACGAAAACAACCACGACGAGCGTCGGAATGACCCAGCCGCGCGCGATGGACAGCGTGAGGCCGAGCGGGATGAGCCCGGTGAGGGCCACCGTTTGGAGGGCGGACTTGGTGCGCTTCCAGCGAACCGGGTCGAGCGTCATCGCAGCACCCCGGCGAGCGACTGCTCGATGGCCGACAGACAGCGTTGGGCGTCGGCGCGCATCACCTCGTCCGAGTCCACGGTGCCGAACCTGACTCGCTCGTACAGGGCGACGAGCTCGGCCGCAGCCTGCTCGGGCACCGCGGTCGATCGCAGCACTCGATGGAGCAGATCGCCGGACGTCTCGTGGGCGAGCCGCGCCACCCCGCCACGCGCGACAGCACCCTCGAAGCTCACGTAAGCGGCGATGACCGCGTCACGAACGTCCGAAGCCCCGTGCACCAGCGCCTGCGCGATGCGCGCCTGCTCGAGAAGGTCCTCCTGGAGGGTCGGGGCGGACTCCCCCGGCGGAGCTGGGCTCGGCTCGAGCAACGGCACGTTCGGACGCGCCCGCAGCCGGAACCGGATGTGGAACAGCGCCATCAGGACCAGGAGAACCGCGCAGGCGATGCTGGCGGCGACGAGGACAGCGACCCAGGGGAAGCCGTCCTCGCCGACCCGCCAGGCCGTGCTCGGCCGGACGGTGGGGGCGTCGGTCGGTTGGGTCGGGGTCACGACCGGGACGAACGTCCCGTCCTTCGCGTTGGCGTCGCCGAACAGGTGACCACTCGCCGCGGCCGCCCCGAGGATGACCATCGCCAGGGCCAGGGCGGCAAAGGGCCACACCCGTTCCGCCACTTCACTCGCCCGCCCCGTGCGCATGTGCGCCACCTTAGCGGCGGTTGCTCACTTCAGGAGCCGGTCGAGCCGCCGATCGGACAGCGGCTGGCCGTTCGTCTGGCAGGTGGCGCAGTACTCCAAGCTGGAATCGGCGAAATGCACCGAGCGGACGTCGTCGCCGCAGTCCGGGCACGGCAAGCCTTTCCGCCCGTGGACGCGCATGCCGCTGCGCTTCTCGCCCTTGAGGTCGGCGGCCTCCTGGCCGCTCGAACGGTCGAGGGCGTCGCGCAGCGTGCTGGTCAGCGCGTCGAGCAACGTGGCGACCTCGTCGTCGGTCAGTGAACTTGCCCTCTTGTACGGCGAGAGCCGCGCGACGTGCAGGATCTCGTCGCTGTAGGCGTTGCCGATCCCGGCGATCGCGTGCTGGTCGGTGAGCACGGTCTTGAGCCGGCTCGTCGTTGCGCGCAGGATCGCCGCGAAGGTTGCGCGGTCGAGGGTCAGCGCGTCGGGGCCGAGCCCCGTCACCCCGTCGACGTCCGTGAGGTGCCTCACGACGTACACGGCAAGGCCCTTTCTGGTGCCTTGCTCGGTGAGGTCGAAGCCGCTGCCGTCGTCGAGATGTACGCGCAACGCGAGGGGGTTCTTGCCGCCGGGGCGCGGCGGCGCGGTCGGCAGCTTGTCCTTCCAGTGCAGCCAGCCCGCGCGGGCCAGGTGCACGACGAGGTGCAGCCCGTCGACGTCGATGTCGAGGAACTTGCCGGCCCGGCCGACGGCGGTAATCGTCAGGCCGGCCAGGGAAGTCGGCGGCGGGTCGTACGTCTTCAGCGCGCTGATCCCCGCGACGTCGACCCTCGTCACGACGCGGCCGATGGCGCGCTGACGGAGGAAGGCGGCGAGCGATTCGACCTCGGGCAACTCCGGCATTCGCCCAGTCTGCCCGTTGTGGCGCCGCCGCACGAGCGAACGGCTCGCCGTCAGGCCGGCAGGACGCCGTCCCAGAAGGCCCGCTCGAAGCGCACGACCCGGCGGAAGGCGACGTGGGACGCCATCTGCTCGGCCGGTGGGAGCTCGTCCACCAGGGCGCCGACCCGGTCGACCCAGGCGGCGAAGTCGGTCGAGGACCAGTTGTCGATGAACGGCCAGTACGGGGAGTCGTGGGCCGCGGTCGCGCGGACCGCCGTCCACGCGTCGCTGTACGCCTTCTCCGCGCCGTACAGGATCGTGATCGCGGTCGGCCAGCCGTCGGCCAGCGACGCGAGCAGGTAGGCGGCGTAGCCCAATCCGACGAGTGCAGGCTCAGTTTCCAGGTCGAGGTCACGGAGCTCGGCCTGGCGCCGGAAGAGGTGGAGCTCGTCCTGCAGCGGGGACAGGCTCCCCGCCAGCAGGTCCCGCGCCGCCTCGTGCGGCGCGAGCGCGATGAGCCCGCCGAGGAACCGCCGGAACGCCACGACGAATGCGTGGTCGGACACGATCCACCGGTCGAACGCCTCGGCCGGGAGAGTGCCGTCAGCCGCCGCGGTGACGAAGGGGTGCGCGGTCAGCGACGGCCACAGGTCCTCGTTGGCGCGGCGCAACTCATCAGTCAGTCTCATGGCACATCCCAGAACGCGAGCTCGTGGTCGAGGGCTTGGCGAAACAATCGGTGGGCGGTCGCGGGGTCGATGTCGCCGGCCACTTCGTCGAGCATCTGCGCGCACCGGCCGGCGAGGGCGGCGAAGGCCGGGTCCCGGTACGTGTCCAGCCACCTGCGGTAGCGCGGTTCGGCCGGCGTCGACATCCGCTGTGCGAGGGTCGAGTAACCCCACATGCACGGCAGGAGTGCGGCGAGTCCTTCCGCGTACGACCGACGCGCCGTCTCCAGCAAGAAGCTCGTGTACGCCGTACAACGCGGCCCTGGCGTTGCGCTGTCGAGATCGGCGCCGAACTCAGCCGCCAACGCCCTGTGCAGGTCGAGCTCATCGTGGAACGTGGCGTGCGCAAGGTCGACGAGGTCGCCGAGATGCGCGGCCGGTGCCGTCGTCGCAAGGGCACTGAAGACCCGCACATAATCCAGCAGGAACAGGTAATCCTGTTCCAGCCAGGAACGCATGACCGCGTCGTCGAGGTCGCCGCGGGCGATGCCTTGCACCGTCGGATGCGCGAGTTGCGCCTCGAGTTGCGGACCGGCGTCGGCGATCAGTGCTTCGGACAGAGTCATGAGGTCGCCGGTCATGAGGTCGCCGGTCCTCCGGTCAGTCCGTCCAGAAGCGGGGTGAGTTGCGCGACGAAGGTGGCCGGGGAGTTGAACATCGGCAGGTGATGCTCGCCTTTCAGGACGGCGGTGCGATCGGTGTGCAGGAGGCGTGCCGTCGCGGCGACGTCGGCCTGGCCCATCGAGCTGTCGAGCTCGCCGCTCATGACCGCGGCGGGGACGCGCACGTCCGCGAGCTGGGCGGGTTCGAGGCCGATGAGGGGGCGGCGCAGGATCCGCAAGAGTGCATCCTCGGCGCCGGGCTGCCGGAACGGCGCGCGCCACTTGTCCAGCTCGATGGTGCAGGTCGGTCCGCACTGTCGTCGCAGAACCGAGCGGATGAGGGCATCGCTGCCGAGGGCCGCGCGGAACGCCGCCGTGAAGAGCGGCTCGCCGATGACGTCGTGGGCCCAGCCGGGGCCCGCGCCGTACGGGGTTGCGTCGCCGTCGACCAGCACGATCCCCGCGACCCTGTCGGGGTGCAGCCGCGCGAACGCCGTGATGATGGCGGCGCCCGACGAGTGGCCGATGAGGACAGGCTTGGCGTCGAGGCGCAGCGCGTCGATGAGGTCGCCCAGCTGCGCGACATCGCCGTCCAGCGTGTACGGGCCGCGCCGTTCCGTGAAGCCGTAGCCGCGGGTGTCGTACGCGAAGACGCGATGGTCGGTCGCGAGCAACGGGGCGGCCTTCGACCACACGTAGGTCGACTCGAGGACGCCGTGCAGGAGGATCACGGGACTGCCCGTCGTACCCCATTGTTCGTAATGGGTGTTGATGTTTCCCGTTTGTACGAAGGCCCCAGCGAGGCCGGCCGGGAGCGCCTGCGTCGGGCCATCGGTCGCGAGCACGAACGTCTCAGCCAACGCCGGGAGGGCGACGAACAGCACCACCGGCACGGCCGTCAGGGCGCGCCGCCAACCGGGTCGCCGCTTGGTCCTGCTGCGTCGGCCGGCCCACCACGCGGCACCGGCAGCGCCGAGCCCGGCGACGGCCAGGGGGAACGCAGCCGCGTGGGCCACTGAGACGTCCTTTGCGGCACCGACCGCCACGAGTATCGCGACGAGGAAAAGGGCTGCGGCGA
>JAVEEB010000475.1 GCA_030840665.1 Frankiaceae bacterium
CAGCTGAGCAAGTCACAGGCCGACTACATCGGCGTGCCGGTCGAGGGTCCGTACAAGGCGGAGCAGTACCGCTACTGATCCGACTGACGTAGGTAGGGAGCGGACCGGTTGCCCTGGCAGCCGGTCCGCTCCTTACTGCGTTGTGGGCAACGAGTAGCGCAGCATGAGGAAACCGTCGCCGAACTGCGTGACGTCCGTCAGGTCGAGCCGCCCCGGGAGGGTCGCGGGGATCGGCGACGTCAGCACCGGCGCTCCGCCGCCGAGGATGACCGGCGCGACGCCGAGCCACAGCTCGTCGAGCAGCCCGCGGTCCGCGAAGGCGCTCACCAATGCACCGCCGCCGACGAGCCACACGTTCTTGCCTCCCGCGGCATCGACCAGCCGCGCGTGCACGTCCTCGACCGGATCGGCCGTCAGGTGCAGACGCGCCCCCGGAAACAGCGGGAGCTCGCGATGCGTGAACACCCAGGTCTCCTGGTCGGAGTACGGCCAGGTTTCCATCCCCTCGCCGAGGTGGTACTCGTACGTCGCGGCGCCCATCGCGATCGCGCCAACGTCGGCGATGAAGGCCTCGTAATGCGCCGTCAGTCCGTCGGTGTCGTTGAACTGGAACAGCCAACCGAGCGAGCCCGCCGGGTCCGCGAGGTAACCGTCGATGCTCTGCGCCGCGTAGTACTGCGTCTTCGTCATGGGCACAGCGTGCCCGCCGGGACCGACATTCCGCCAGTGGTCAGCTCGGGAGCGTGAACCCGCCCGAATCGCTGCCGCCCGAATCCTTGCCGCCGGTGTCCCCGCCGACGGGCGGCGCCGGCGGTTGCGCTTGCGGCGCCGGCGGTGGGCTCGCGTAGAAGTCGGTCTGCGGGCCTGGCGGTCGCGACTGTTGCCACTGCTGGGGCTGGGGGCCGGTCAACGGCCGATAGGCGTGCCAGGTGCCGGCCGCCGGGGGCAGCATGACCTGCCTGCGTTGGCGTTCTGCCATCACGGCGTGCAGCACATGCTCCGCTGGGGCACCGGGCGGGGGCGGCGGCGAGATGCGGGCGACGAGCGCGTTGGCGTAGGCCGCCGACAAGGCCCAGCGCCGTTCCTCGCGCAGCATCGGCGCCCGGCCGAGGAACGCCCGGATGTCCGTCGCGAGCCGCTCGTCGACGCCGTTGATGTCGGCCGCCAGTGCCCAGGACACGAGCGGCGGCGGCATCACCAGGGGCATCCGCCCCAGCATCGGAATGTTGTCATGGACGACCGCGGTGCCGGCGAAGATGTCACCCAGGCGCCGGCCCGTCGGCGACACCAACGACGAGACGACGGCCAGCCCAAGGGGAAATTCGACGAGTCCGACAAGGGTCCGTACGAGCGCATGGCGCACGCGTACCGTGCCGCCGTCGGTGCGCACGGTCCGGATGCCGAGCCAGGCCTTGCCGATGGTGCGGCCCTGCCAAAAGGTCTGCGTCACCACGGGATAGCCCACGAGGAACGCCAGCGCGCACACGATGAGGACGGCTCGGGCATATCCCGGGTCCGTTCGGAAGAACACCCGCGCGGCGACGCTGAGGAGCAGGCTGAGGGCGAGCCCCTCGGCCATCAGGTCGACGAGCAGCGCCAGCGACCGGGAGCCCAGGCGGGCAGGCCGGAGGTCGAGCACCACTGCTTCACCAGTGATGAGACCCGTGCCCGACACCGCGGGTTGCGACATCCCACTCCCTCCGCCGTCGTTAGTGTGCACGAGACACCGCTGACCGACGGAAGGGGCGCGCGTGGACGTCGACGCGTTCGTCGTACAACACAGCGGCGAGTGGGACCGGCTCGACGCGCTCAGCCGGCGGGCCGGACGGCCGCGACGGCTGTCCGGCGCCGAGATCGACGAGCTGGTGCTCCTCTACCAACGGGCCGCCGCGCACCTGTCGGTCGTCCGGACCCGGTCAACGGAGCCGTTTCTCGTCGCCCGCCTGTCGCGGACCGTGGCCAGGGCCCGTGGTGTCGTCACGGCCCAGTCGGCCCCCGCGTGGCAGGTCGTCGCCACCTTCCTCACCGTGGGGTTTCCGGCCGCCCTCTACCGCACCCGCCGCTGGTGGCTGTCGGTCGGCGCGGTGTTCCTGGTCATCGCGTTCGCCATCGGTTTCTGGGTCAGCCACAACCCGGACCTGCAAGCGCACCTCGGCACGCCCGAGGAGGTGAAGCAGTACGTGGACCACGACTTCCGCGACTACTACTCCAAGGGCTCGGCAACTGCGTTCACCTCCGGCGTGTGGGCCAACAATGCCCTGATCGCGTTGCTGTGCGTCATGTTCGGGGCGGTGCTGGGGCTCCCCGTCGTCGCCCTGCTCTGGCAGAACGCCGTGAGCGTCGGGCTCGCGGGTGGCGTCATGGCGGCCAACGGCAAGGCCGCGATCTTCTTCGGTCTCATCAGCCCGCACGGCATGCTCGAACTGACCGCCGTCTTCGTTGCCGGCGCGACCGGCCTGCGGCTCGCGTGGGCCGTCGTTGCCCCCGGTCGCCGCAGTCGGGGCGCCGCGCTCGCGCAGGAGGGCCGGGCCGCGGTCGGCATCGGGACGGGGCTCGCCCTCGTGCTCGCCGTCTCGGCGATGATCGAGGGCTTCGTCACGGGTTCGGGCTGGCCGACGGCGGTGCGGATCGCGATCGGGGTCAGCGCCGAGACGATCTTTTTCCTGTACGTGTTCATCTTGGGCCGCCGTGCGGTGCTGGCGGGCGCGATGGGTGACATCGAGGCGAGCGGTGCCGGTGATGTCCTTCCCGAGGCCGGCTAACTGTCGACGCTGGCTAACTGAGGGACTGGGGGCGGGCTAGAGGCGGCCTGCGGCCTTCAGCGACAGGTAGGCGTCCGCGACGGCCGGGGCGAACCGCTCCGGGGCGGTGTCCACGACTTCCGCGCCGCGGCGTCGCAACAGCTCAGCGCTGCGCCGACGTTCCGCGCCGACCCGGGCCGCGGCGGCAGCGCCGTACACGAGTTCGGCAGTGCCGC
>JAVEEB010000481.1 GCA_030840665.1 Frankiaceae bacterium
CGGCAGTGGTAGCCGACCGCGCGGATGCGATCACCGTGCACGACGCTGAGCTCGCGCATCCGCGGGCCGTAGACGACGACCTCGCCGCCGTCGGCCACGATCGGCTCCACCTTGTACATGGCCTTCGCCGCGGTCCACAGCTCGTCGTAGCGGTCGGGCACGAGCGAGAGCACCCGCCGCACCGGCGCATCGAGGTAGCGCACGTGCGTTTCCGCGGAAACGTCCGCGGCGGCGGCCCAGGCCGCTTCCGTCGTACCGAAGGCAATGGCATGTAGGTCCGGCGACCCGCTGCGTACGACAACGCTGAACGACAGCCGTTCCGTCGGCACCAGCGAGGCGGCCTTCGTGATGACGGCGCGCACCGGCGTGACCCCGCGGGCCCCGATGATCGCGGCGCTCGAGATGAGCGCACCCAGCCAGTGCGAGACGTCGATCATCTCGCGGCCCGACACCCCGGGGAACAGGTACTTGTCGCCGCCGGAGAACCCGACGACCTCGTGCGGGAACACCGGCCCGAGGACCAGCGTCACGTCGGCCTCGACGACCGCGCGGTTGATCCGCACCGGGACTGCGCGCGGCGGCAGCCGGCCGCCGGATGCCTCCTGCAGGTCAGCCACGCTCAGCTCGCCGACCGTCACGAACGTGGCCGGGTCGGCCCACTCGTGCTGCAGGATGCGCACGCCGGGATAGCGGTCCGCCGAGTCGCCCACGGGATAGCCGAGGTGGCGGGCCAGGGCCGCCTCCGTCATCGGGGGATGCGTGCCCAATGCGACGAGCACCGTGACGGCGGAGGCTCGGCCGCGCAAGGCCTGGGTCACCGCCCCGAGCAGCAGCGGCAGCGGGCAGCTCCGGGACCCGTCCGGGACGAGGATGCACACCGACCGGCCGTCCAGCGGGACGCCGCGGAGCTCGTCGGCGATGAACGCGCTCACGGCGTCAGTCGACAGGACCTCGCCCGGACCGCCGAGCACCGCTGCGTTCGTTGTCACCATGCGTCCATACTGCCTGGGATGAGCGAGTTGCGATTGCACCCGGACCGGCTGTTGCCCGCGGAGCCGTCAGTGCGCGGGATCGCCCGCGAGCTGTACGCCACGGTCGCCCAGGCCCCGATCGTCTCCCCGCACGGTCACGTGGATGCGCGGCTGCTGCTCGACGACGAGCCGTTCGCCGACCCGGCCTCGCTGTTCGTCACCCCCGACCACTACGTGACGCGGATGCTGCACGCGGTCGGCGTCCGGTTGCACGCCCTGGGTGTGCGCCGCCTCGACGGCTCGGGCGAGCCCGCCGACCCGCGGGCCGTGTGGCGCGTCTTCTGCGAGCACTGGACCACCTTCGCCGGGACCGCCAGCCGGCACTGGCTGACCGACGCGCTGGTGAATGTGTTCGGCGTGACCGCCATCCCGTCAGCACAGACGGCGGATTCCTTATACGACGAGCTCGCCGCGCGTCTCGCGGAGGAGGCGTTCCGGCCCCGCGCCCTGTACGCACGTTTCGGCGTCGACGTCCTCGCGACCACCGACGACCCGTGCAGCGACCTGTCGGCGCACCGCGCCCTGCGGGACGACCCGTCGTGGCACGGGCGCGTGGTACCGACCTTCCGTCCCGACGCCTACCTCGAGGCGGGTGTCCCCGGCTGGACGGCGCGGCTCGATCGCCTGGCCACGGCCAGCGGGATCGACACCACGTCGTACGACGGATTCGTTGCTGCACTGGAAGATCGGCGGCGTTTCTTCGTCGCCAACGGAGCGACGGCGACCGACCACGGGCACGTCGACGCCGCGATCATCCCGCTGGCCCACGCGGAGGCGCGCGGGTTGTTCATCGACGCCCGGGCCGGGGTGATCACGGCGTCGGGCGCGACCGCGCTGCGGCGGCATCTGCTGTTCGAGATGGCGCGGATGTCCTGCGAGGACGGCCTCGCGATGGCGATCCACCCCGGTGTCTCGCGGGCGCACCACACGCCGACGTTCGAGGGGTACGGCCCCGACACGGGCCACGACATCCCGGTCGCTACGGAGTTCACGTCCTCCCTGCGCCCCATGCTGGAACGGTTCGGCACCACGGCGGGTTTCCGCCTGATCGTGTTCACCGTCGACGAAACGACCTGGTCCCGGGAGATCGCGCCGCTCGCCGGGTTCTATCCGTCCGTGTTCGTCGGGGCGCCGTGGTGGTTCCTGGACACACCGGGGGCCATGCGCCGCTTCCGCGAAGCCGTCACCGACAGCGCCGGCTTCTTCAAGACCGCCGGCTTCGTCGATGACACCCGCGCGTTCTGCTCCATCCCGGCCCGCCACGACGTCGCACGGCGGGTGGACGCCGGCTACCTGGCCTCGCTCGTCGCCGAGCACCGCCTCGACGAGACCGAGGCGGCCGACATCCTGCAGGCCATTGTGGGCCGCCTGCCCCGCGAGGCCTTTCACTTGTGACGGCCACTTTGTGAACGGCCACTTGTGAACGGCCCCTTGTGAGTGCGCTTCGGCGGACGACGCCAGCCGCGCCGATCCGGTCCGCGCACATCGGCCTCGGTGCCTTCTTCCGGGCGCACCAGGCGTGGTACACCGACCGCTCGCCGGGCTGGGGGATCGCCGCCTTCACCGGCCGCTCGCCGGCGGCCGCGGAGGCCCTCGCCGGCCAGGACGGGCTCTACCACCTCGTCACGCGCGCCGCCGACGGCGACACCGTCGAACTGGTGACAACGATCAGCTCCGCGTACGACGGGAACGACGCGGCGGCCTGGGCACGCACGTTCGCGTTGCCGGACCTGTCCGTCGTGACGCTCACCGTGACGGAGGCCGGCTACCGCGCGGGGGCGCCGG
The DNA here is from genome assembly GCA_030840665.1 of Frankiaceae bacterium. Taxonomy (GTDB): domain Bacteria; phylum Actinomycetota; class Actinomycetes; order JAVEEB01; family JAVEEB01; genus JAVEEB01. The sequence continues at coordinate 2,817 of JAVEEB010000481.1, forward strand.
TGCACGACCGTCTTCTCGCGGCGTTCGCCGCCCGCCGCGACGCCGGAGCGGGGCCGATCGCCGTCGTGCCGTGCGACAACCTGCCGCACAACGGGGCGCTCCTGGAGGCGCTGCTCGCCGACCGCGCCGACGACGGGATGCGTGCGTGGCTCAGTGAGTACGTGTCGTACGTCAGCACCGTCGTCGACCGCATCACCCCCGCCACGACGGACGACGTGCGGGACGTCGTGCGCGCCGCCACGGGTTTCGCCGACGCCATGCCGGTCGTCACCGAGCCGTTCACCGAGTGGGTGCTCGCAGGGACGTTCCCCAGCGGGCGGCCCGACTGGG
>JAVEEB010000500.1 GCA_030840665.1 Frankiaceae bacterium
CCCGCGGGACCGCAGGGGCCACCGCCGCCCGCCACCACGTTCACCCCGCGCAAGGAGGTGCGCACCCGCGACACCCAGGCCACGCTGCTTGGCCTTGGCGGGGCACTTCTCGCCCTCGCTGCGCTGGTGTTCGCCGTCGTCACCTGGCAGCACAGCGGCCCCGCCGCCCGAGCCACGATCCTGCTGTCCCTCACGGTCGCGTTCATCGCCTCGCCCTGGCTGCTGCTGCGCCGCGGGCTGCGAGACACCGCTGAGACCATGGCTGCGGTCGGCGGAACGATGCTCGTCGTGGACGCGCTCATGATGCGCCACCTCCTCGCCCCGGACCTCGACGGCCGCTCGTTCTGGGCGGTGACCACGCTCGTGCTGACGGTCGCCTACCTGGGCTATGGCCGGGCGAGCACCCTGGCCTCCCCGCACGTCCTCGCCATCATCACGGCGCAGGCGCCCGTGTTGTTGCTGGCGGCTCGCCTGGCCCACTCGACAGAGAGCGCGTCCGCGTTTTTCGCAGCCGCCGCTGCATTGGACGGCCTCATCGTGTTGTGGCTGCGCTCGCAGCACGGACCCCAAGTGGCAATGCGCGGTGTCGCGACCGCCGCTGGAGCCGGCCTCTGGTTCGTGGGCGTGGCACTCGCTGTTGGCGGGCTCGCCGATGACTGGCAATCGACGCCGAGCGTGCTGAACGCCTGCGTCGATATCCTCGTGTTCGCCGGGTTGCTCGGCGCCTTCTCTGTTCTCAGCAGCGGGCGGGGCGGGGCGGCCGCGTCCGGGACTGCTGTGCTGACGCTGGGCACCCTGGTCCTCGCGAGCGCCAATGTGCTGCACGTCGCCACCCCCGTTGCCGTGGCAACACTGCTTGCCGCCGCTGCCGTGGCGGCGCTTGCCGTCGCCGGCTGGCTGCCGCCGATCTTTCGGACCGGGTCCTACCGGGCGGCGGCCCTCGCCCTGACCGGGGCAGTCGCCGCCCTCGGCCCCGTTATCAGTGGAGCCATGTACCGCCAGGTCGCGGGCCGTATCTCCCAGCAGCTCACCCCGGGCCTGCGCGTGGCTCTCGTCGTTGCGATCGCCGTGGTCACCGTCGGGGCCTTTTTCGTCATCTCCGAGGCCACGGTGTCCGCGCAGGAGTGGCCCCCGTACGCCGCAGCCTGCGTGACGATCCTCGCGCTCTCTCTGCCGCTGGAGGTTGCGTGGTCGCCGGCGGCGATCGCGTCGGCCACATCAGTCGCCGGGGTGGGCCTCGTCATTGCGCTGCTCACGATCGCCTTCCGGCGCGTGGGCGACGTGCCTGCTCTGGTCATGCTGGCCCTGGGTGCGGGCCTCACTGCGTACGCCGCCCTTCTCGTGCGAGAGAACCCGACGCATCTGGCGATCGCTCTCGCGGTGACCTGCGCGGTCGCAGCCGCAGCCACGTTGCGCGGCCTGCAACGCCAGGCCATGGTGGCGCTCGCGATCCTGTCGGCGGGTGGCTCGGTCGCGGCGGCCTGGGTGGCCGCCGGCCAGCCTGGAGTTCCGGCGAGCATCGCGGTTCTCCTCGTACCGCTCGCCGTCGCGATTGCCTTGGTGGCCGATGACCGCCTACAGGTGCGCCGATGGGCGCTCGACCCGATCGTCATGGCGGCCGAAGGTGCGGCTGCGCTCGTTGCGATCGCGGCGATCGCGGCGATCGCGGAGAACAGCGAACAGGGAGGCAGCTGGCTCGCGTGGGCGCTCGGCATCGTGGGGTGCGCGGTCCTCGGGCAGTCGCTGCGACCGACGAGGGTCAACGCCTGGTACGGCGGGGTGGCGCTGCTCACGCTGTCGAGCTGGACGCAACTGTGGACGGATCACGTGCATCTCGTCGAGGCCTACTCGGTGCCGATCAGCGTCGTCGTGCTGGCGATCGGCTACTTCCGCCGCCGCATGGACCCCGCACTGTCGTCGACCAGCACTTACGCATCCGGGCTGCTGGGTGGTCTCGTGCCCTCGCTGATCGCCGGCTTCGGCGACTCCTCCTCTCAGCGCAGTGTGTTGCTGCTGGTGGTCGCTGCCGGCGTCGCCCTTCTCGGCGCACACGCGCGGCTGCTTGCCCCACTAGCCATCGGCGCAACCGTGGCCATGATGGACGCTGTCTGGCTCGCCGCGCCGCACGTCGCCGCGCTCCCCCGGTGGGTCTCACTCGGTGCGGTCGGCGTCGTCCTCGTCTTCGTCGGTGCGACGTACGAGCGCCGCCGTGTGCAGGCCGAGGCGCTCAGCGCGCAGATCCGGAACTTCTCGTAACCCGGCCGCGTGGGAAGCCCTCGACGAATCGTGGGAGCGGGCGCTCGTCGTCGTCGCCCACCCGGACGACATTTAGGACGGCGGCGCGGCCGCGGTGGCCCGCTGGACGCAGCAGGGCAAGCACGTCGCGTACGCGGTCGATGTACTTACGCCGTTGAGTACGTCGACGCTGCCGCAAGGCAGACTCCGCTGCGCACGATCGGTGTCTGCGCCGGGAATCATCTCCCGGCACCGGCAGCCGGAGCCCTCATGCGCCCATCACCGACCCGCACACATGCCGCCCTGATCTCCGGGACGGTGATCCTGGCCACTGCCACGTCGTGGTTCCTCGTCGGCGACCAGTCGACCCGGCCGCTCTACCCGCAGGAGTCGAACGGGCCCCTGACCGTGAGCGGCTCCGTCGCTCGGGCGCTGGGGATCGCCGGCCTCGTCCTCACGCCGATCGCCTACGCCGCGGTCGAGAGAGAGATGCGGGCCGGCCGGCTGTCCGGCGCGTGGCGGCCCGTCCTCTTGTCGCTCTCGGCGATCGGGGTCGCCGCCGCCTGGACGTGGCGCGTCATGACGGCGCGTGTGGTGGGCGCGAACATCGGCGCCGGCTTGCTGCTGTTGTTCGTCGTACCGCTTCTGGTTCTGGCCGCGGCGGGGGCGATCGGACGGGCGGTGACGCTGATCGCGAGGAGATGACGCCCCTCCGTACGCTGAGCTACGTCGCCCCCCGAAGGAGAGCACATGTCCGAACTCCCCAATGGCACGGTTCCCGCGTGGGAGGTGCTCGACGAGACGTGGGAGCGGGCGCTCGTCGTCGTCGCCCACCCGGACGACATGGAGTACGGCGGGGCTGCCGCCGTCGCCCGCTGGACGCGGCAGGGCAAGCACGTCGCGTACGCACTCGTCACCAGCGGCGAGGCCGGGATCGACGGTCTGGATCCCGAGGCGGCCCGCCCGCTGCGCGAGACCGAGCAGCGTGCGTCGTGCGCGGTGGTCGGCGTCACGGACGTGGAGTTCCTCGGGTTCCCGGACGGCACGGTGGAGTACGGGCTGCCGCTGCGCCGGGCGGTCGCCGCGGCCGTGCGGCGCCACCGGCCCGACGTCGTGATCACCGCCAACTTCCGCGAGACGTACGGCGGCGTCGCCCTCAACCAGGCGGACCACATCGCGGTCGGGCGGGCCGTCCTCGACGGGGCCCGGGACGCGGGCAACCGCTGGGTCTTCCGCGACCTGCTCGACGAGGGGCTCGAGCCCTGGAACAAGGTCCGGCAGATCTGGGCGGTCGCGTCCCCGAACGCGGGCCACGGCGTCGACGTCACCGACACGTTCCAGCTGGGGGTCGACTCGCTGCGTGAGCACCGCGCCTACCTGGCGGGTCTCGGCGAGGGTGCCGGCGATCCCGCGGAGTTCCTCGAGTCGTTCGCGCGGATGTCCGGATCGCGCCTCGGCTGCACCCTGGCCGTCGGGTTCGAGGTCTTCCCGCTACAGCTGTTCTGAGCCGCCGAGACGCGCCTGCAGGTCGGCGTTCTTCTGGCGCGCCATGTCGCCGAGCGACGCCTGGAACGCGAGCATGCGCTGGCGCAGCGCCTCGTCGGCGACGGACAGGATGCGTACGGCGAGCAGGCCGGCGTTGCGGGCGCCACCGATGGAGACGGTCGCGACGGGCACGCCTGCCGGCATCTGCACGATCGACAGCAGCGAGTCCATGCCGTCGAGGTGCGCCAGCGGCACCGGCACGCCGATGACAGGCAGTGGCGTGGTCGACGCGAGCATGCCCGGCAGGTGCGCCGCCCCGCCGGCGCCGGCAATGACGACCCGCAGGCCACGATCGGCGGCTGACCGGCCGTATTCGACCATGTCGAAGGGCGTGCGGTGCGCCGAGACGACGCCCACCTCGAACGCCACGCCGAACTCGGTCAGCACGTCGGCCGCGGCCGACATCGTCGGCCAGTCCGAGTCGCTGCCCATGACCACGCCGACCAACGGTTCGCTCATGGGGCGCATCCTCTCAGGGTCCGGGTCACCCGGTGCCGCGCAAGCGCTCGACGGCGAGCCGCGCCCGGGCCCGCGTGTCCCCCAGCTCGTCGCCCGTCACGGTCACGTGGCCGAGCTTGCGGCCGGGACGCTCGCCCTTGCCGTACAGGTGGACGCGCACGCGGGGGTCCGCCAATGCGGACGCGAGGCGTTCGGCGGGCGTCCCGACGACGGTGTCCGCGCCGAGGAGGTTGACCATCACCGTGTACGGCGCCACCGCCGACGGGTCACCCAGGGGCAGGTCGAGGACCGCCCGCGCGTGCTGCTCGAACTGACTCGTGACGGAGCCGTCGATGCTCCAGTGGCCCGAGTTGTGCGGCCGCATGGCGAGCTCGTTGACGACCAGGCCGTCGGCTGTTTCGAAGAGTTCGACGGCCAGGACGCCGATGACATCGAGGGCCTCCGCGATGCGCGTGGCGAGGGCGACGGCCTCCTGGGCCAGCTCGGGCGTCAGGGCAGGCGCCGGGGCGATGACTTCCACGCAGATGCCGTCGCTCTGCACCGTCTCGACGACCGGCCAGGCCGCGAGATCGCCACTCGGCCGGCGGGCGAGCACGGCCGCGAGCTCGCGGACGATGGCCACGCGCTGCTCGACGTACAAGCGAATGTTTCCCTGGCTCACCAGAGCCTGCGCCGCACTGGGGCCGTCGAGCATCCAGACGCCGCGGCCGTCGTACCCGCCGCTTCGCGCCTTGGCGACGACGGGCCAGCCGTGCGTGTCCCCGAAAGCGATGATGTCGTCCGCTGTCTCGACCGTCCGCCACGCGGGCACGGCGACGCCGAGTGCCTCCAGGCGTTCGCGCATGAGCTGCTTGTCCTGGGTGTACGCCAGCGAATGCGGCCCCGGCCGGACGGCGACACCGTCGGCCACCAGCATCCGCAAGGCGACGCCCGGCACATGCTCGTGGTCGAACGTCACCACGTCGCAGCTTGCGGCAAAGGCCCGGAGGTCGTCGATCGAGCGGTAGTCGCCGACGCTCACGGCGCCGGAGACCTGCGCGGCCGAGTCGGCCGGCTCATCGGCGAGGACGCGCACGGACAGACCCAGGGCGATCGCCGCCTGGTGCGTCATCCGGGCAAGCTGCCCCCCGCCGACGATGCCGAGAACGGGAAGGCCAGTGACGGGATCGGGCACGGTGCGCAGCTTAGCTGACGGCAACCTGGCAACGATGTGGCGCAATTTCAATGAGTGGCGCCACTCTGGGTATCGTGAGGCAGTGCCTGCCTCCCCCGCCCAGCGTCTGCGAGACGCGGCCAAAGCCATCTTTCACGAGATCGCGAAGTTCGGAGTGGTCGGCGCGGTCAACTTCGTTCTCGACGTCGGCATCTTCAACCTGCTGCTCCTCGGCCCCCTCGAGCACAAGGTCACCACCGCGAAAGTCATCTCGACCTCGATAGCCATCGTCTCGTCGTACTTCATGAACCGGCACTGGACGTGGCGGCACATGCAGCGCGCGCACCCGGGCCGGGAACTGTCGCTCTTCATGGCCATCAGCGGGATCGGCCTCCTGATCGCCATCGGGTGCCTGGACTTCTCCCACTACGTCTTGCACTACACGGGAAAGCTCGCCGACAACATCGCTGCGTACGGGTTCGGCCTGGTGATCGGCATGGCGTGGCGCTTCTGGGCTTTCAAGAAGTGGATTTTCCTGCCGGTCGAGACTGATCCTGCGGCTGAGACGGACGCAGCAGACCTGACGGTGCGTACGACGCTCTAGGCGCTCGCGCTGTTGGCCCTCGCACGGTTGGCGTGCGACTGGCGGGCGGCTTGGCGACGGGACGTGACAACCGACCTGCTGAGGGCGGCGTCTTCCTCCTGAGCCAGCCAAGCCCGGGAGCGCCACGATGGACCACCTCCGCAATCTGTCCGTCCTTGCCGTCGCCGGCGTGGTCGCCCTGACCGGCTGCCGCAGCGCGCCGGCGAGCTCATCGGATGCCTCAACCGCGGCCGCATCGGCATCGGCCGGTGTGGCCCCGTCGGCGAGCTCGTCGGCGAACGCGTCGCCGGTCACTGAGCCGGTCGCAACCGCCGTCGCCGTCCCGACCCACGATGTCGCCGTGTACTACCTGGCCGACACGACGAACGGCCCACGTCTCTACCGCGAGGCGCATCGGCACACCGCCTCCGCATCCGTTGTCCGGCAGGCGGTGGACGCCATGCTGCACGACACGCCGCGTGACCCGGACTACGTCAGCGTCTGGCCGAGAGCCACCACGGTTCGCGGCATCAGCGTGAGCCGCGGCGTAGCGACCGTCGACTTCTCGGCGGCCGTCAAGGGAGCAAACGTCGGCGGCGCGTTCGAGCTGATGGGTTTGCAGCAGTTGGTCTACACGATCCGCGCCGCAGCGCCGAGCGTGACCGGCGTGCACATCCGGGTCAACGGCGCGAACGTGGAGACCCTCTGGGGTCATGCTGATACGCGCGGAATCCTCAAGCCCGATGAACCTTTCATGGTGCTGGCGCCGGTGCAGATCAACTCGCCGGACAATGGTGCGACGGTCACGTCACCGGTGACCGTTCGCGGCGTGGCGACGGTCTTCGAGGCCACGGTCTCCTGGCAGGTGCTGTCGAACGGCGTTGCCATCCGGGAGGGCTTCGTGACGGCAAGTATCGGTGCGCCGGGCCGCGGCACGTGGTCCTTCGTCGTGAAGCTGCCCAAGGGCTCGTACACGGTGAAGGCCTTCGAGTCGTCAGCGAAGGACGGCAGTGAGACGTTCATCGACACAAAGCGAGTGACGGTTCGATAGTTGCGCCAAAGTGAGTGCCCGCAGGTCAACGCGAACAGGGGGCACTCGCATGTCACGCCCGGATCGCCGCCCAGTCATGGCTCCGGTTCCGCAGCGTGGGCCTTCACTCACCTGACTGAAGGTGACTGGCATCGCCTTGTCGCTCGACTGTGGCGAGGCGGCCTACTCCACAGACCTAAGGGCGCAATCCGTGGCAGCGTGTCCGGCGCGAAATCTGGGTAGGGCGTTTCCGTGTCGCGCTATTGGCAGCTCACGCCGGTATGGCAGCGGGTGCTCATCGCCTGCATGCTCCTGCTCGCTATTGCGTCTTCATTGACGTCCGGCTGGTGGGCGGGAGCGTCCATGGGACTGTGCCTCCTCGGGCAGGCGGCCGCTATTCACGGCCGTGTTAGACAGGCGCATCCTTCCGAGCCAGCAGGGACTGGCTCTGAAGACCCTGCCCGACTCCAGCAGTAGGTCGCGGTCCGACACAGAAATTCCTTGTGCACATTGGGAATCTTTGTTGGCACGCGACGGCCTGTCATGTAGACTCGAACGTATGTTCGATTCTCCGCCCGCCTTGCCGCTGCCCGCCTCGTTCTGGGGCGAGTCGTCCGGTTCGCCGGCGGGCGCGCGTCCCGTGCGGTCACCGGACGAGTTGGCAGTGCGCGCCGACAACACGGAAATCGTGATGCAGTGGTCGCCTTCGGTGGTGCTCGAGCTGTTGAGCACATCCGAGATCCTCGAGGTCCTGGAAACGCAGCCGCCGACTGACCGCACCGTCACATTGGCGGTCCGATTGGGTCAACGGGTGCTCGACGAGCTGGATGCTTCGCGCTTGTTGACCGTGTGGATACGGATCGACTCATGGGTGACGGCGCAGATGGACAAGGCGATCGTCACGGTCGCTGGCGCTGACCTTGGCAATTCGTTTGACCCCGGGCGGGAGGAAGCGGCGTTGGCGATGCGCGTCGCTTCCCGGACGGCCGCCAGTCGTGTCATGGATGCCCGCGAGCGGCGTGGCCGCCTCATTGCCGTCGGGGACGCCCTGGAGCGGGGCGTTCTCCTCGCTCGTCAATCGCAAGACATGGTCGAGGCGTTGGAGTTCGTCTCGTCGGCCGGTTGTCCGCGTCGCTCAACGGGATGCTGCAACAGATCGAAGGCGCGTTTGCGGAACGGCAGTCGTCGGAAACCAATGCGCGCCGTTCCG
>JAVEEB010000072.1 GCA_030840665.1 Frankiaceae bacterium
GAGCTCACCGTCGTCGTCAGCGAGTTCCCCCTCCGATTCCCCGTCGACCTCCCCGACCACCACAACCTCTGCGTCGACCACGAGCCTCAAGGGGGTCTGCCCGGACACCGTCGTGATCCAGACGGACTGGTACGCGACCCCCGAGCGCGCGGCCGCGTACCAACTCGTCGGCCCGAACGGCACCATCGACGCGAAGAAGGGCACGTATTCCGGCCCGCTCGGCGACACCGGCGTCAACGTCGAGGTCCGGTTGGGCGGCCCCTTCATCGGCTTCACCCCCATCCCGCAGCAGATGTACACCGACACGTCCATCACGCTGGGCTACGTGGCGACGGACGACGCCGTCGGCGGGGCCGCGAAGTTCCCGACGACCGCCGTCGTCGCGCCGCTCGACGTCAACCCCCAGGTGATCCTGTGGGACCCCGCCACGTACCCCACCGTGAAGACGTGGGCCGACGTCGCGAAGACCAAGGCGAAGGTGAGCTACATCGAAGGCTTGCCGTTCATGGACTACCTCGTCTCCAAGGGCTACGTGACGAAGGACCAACTGGACGCGTCGTTCGACGGCACGCCGGCGACGTTCGTCGCGCAGGGCGGCAAGCTCATGCAGCAGGGCTACGCGAGCAACGAGCCCTACCGCTGGTCGCATGACGTGCCCGACTGGAACAAGCCGGTCAACTACCTGCTGGTGCACGACGCGGGGTACGAGATCTACCCGCAGGGCCTCGCCGTCCGCAGCGCCCAGTTGCCGACGCTTTCCCCTTGCCTCAAGGCGCTCGTGCCGATGATCCAGCAGGCTCAGGTCGACTACATGACGACGCCGAAGCCGACGAACGACGCGCTGGTCGCGATTGCCGCGAAGATCAAGGACGGGCCGCCCATCTCGGCCGACGCGAACGCCGCGGCCGTCACGTCGATGAAGGACCTGAAGCTCGTCGGCAACGGCTCCAACAGCACGCTCGGCGACTTCGACATGGCTCGCGTCACCCGCACGATCGACGTCCTCAAGCCGATCTTCGCGGCGAAGAAGCAGGCCGTCCCGGCAGACCTGAAGGCGGAGAGCATCGTCACGAACCAGTTCATCGACCCGTCGATCACGCTCCCGTGACCCTGACTCCGCCGGAGCTCGCGCCGGTCGACCTTCTGGTCGCCGGCGCGAGCCTTGTCGCCACCGTCGACGACGACCGCACGGAGATCAAGGGCGGCTGGGTCGCCGTCACGGACGGTCGCATCAGTGGGGTCGGTACGCCGGGGACGGAACCACCAGCGCGGCAGCGCGTCGACGCGTCGGGCTGCCTCGTGACGCCGGGCCTCGTCAATACGCACCACCACATGTGGCAGAACCTGACGCGCAGCTATGCGCCGATGACGACGGCCGATTTCCTTGGCTGGCTGGGCGCCCTCTACCCGCTCTGGGCCACCGTGCGCGAGGAGGACGTCTACCTCTCCACGCGGGTGGCGCTCGCGGAGCTCGCACTCGGCGGGTGCACGACGACGAGCGACCACCTGTATCTGCAGCCGCCGAAGGCCGCCAGCCTGCTCGACGCGCAGATCCTCGCGGCCCGCGAGTCGGGACTGCGTCTCACGGCGACGCGCGGCAGCGTGGACCGCGGGCAGCGCGACGGCAGCCCCATGCCGGACGACATGCTCGAGGACGTCGACGACGTGCTCGCCGACTGCGAACGCGTCATCACCGCGCACCACGACACCTCGCCCGATGCGTTCGTGCGCATCGCCCTGGGACCGCACTCGGTGTTCGGCGCGACGACCCGGCTGATGACGGAGACGGCGGCGCTGGCGACCGCCCGCGACGTGCGGCTGCACACGCACTTGTCGGGCGACTCGTCCGACGAGGCGTACTGCCTGGCCCTGCACGGCATGCGCCCGGTCGAGTGGTTCACCAGTACGGGCTGGCTCAGCGACCGAAGCTGGGTCGCGCACGCGCTGTGCCCCAGCGATGAGGACGTGCGCGTTCTGGGCGCGGCCGGCGTCGGGGTCGCCCAATGCGCGACGGCGGGCTTGCTGATGGGCATCGGCGTTGCACCCATAGCGGACCTCCGGGCGGCCGGCTCACCCGTCGGGATCGCCGTCGACGGATCGTCCAACTCGGACGCGTCCTCACTGTGGATGGAGGCCCGCATGGCGCTCATCGCCAACCGGTCACGTTCGGGACCGGCGGCGTTCGGGGCCCGCGACGTCCTCGAGATGGCCACCCGCGACGGCGCTCGCTGCCTCGGGCGGGCGGGCGAGATCGGGCAGCTGAGCCTCGGCGCGAACGCCGACATCGCCGTCTGGCCGATCGAGGGCGTGCGGTGGGCAGGGGCGGTCACCGACCCGATCGAGGCGTGGCTGCGCTGCGGTCCCAACGCGCCCCGGGATGTGTACGTCGGCGGCCGCGCCGTGGTGGCATCGGGTCAGCTCGTGGCGGGCGACCTCGAGGGCATCCTGTCCCGGCACGACGCGGCGGCTCGGCGGATCCAGCAGTGCTGATCCGCAACGCGCGCACCCTGCAGCGCCCTGACGGCTGCGACCTGGCGATCGCCGACGGCGTCATCACAGCGGTCCTTGATTCCGGCACTGCGGTCGGCACGCAGGAACCTGCCGCCGACGCGGTCGATGTCGGCGGCAAGGTCGTGCTGCCCGCGACCGTCGACGCACACGTGCACCTCGACAAGGCGTACCTGATGTCGCACGCGGACGCGGCCGGCGCCATCGACCCGACGCTGCCGTCGGCCATCGCCTCGGTCGTCGCGCTGCGGCCGCTCGTCTCCGCGGAATCCGTGGCGGACAACGCGCGCCGCGCCATCGACGCGCTGAGCCGCAACGGGACGACGGCCGCCCGCGCGCAGGTCGAGATCGACCCCGCCATCGGCCTGGACATGGTGGCGCTGCATCAACAGCTGGCCGCTGAGGCGCGGAGCGGGATCCACCTGCAACTCGTCGCGTTTCCCCAACGGGGGCTCGGGTCTCCGGCGATGCGGACCGCCCTCTCGGACGCGATGCGCGCAGGCGCCGACGTCGTCGGCGGCTGCCCCTACGTCGACGACGACCCGGCCGCGCATCTCGACCTCGTGTTCGCGTTGGCCGAGAAGCACGGCACGCCGATCGACCTGCATCTGGACTTCACCGACGAGCCGTCGGCGTCGCTCATCGCCCTGGTCGCGGACCGCACGCGCGCACACGGGATGGCAGGCGCCGTCACGATCGGGCACGTCACGTCGTTGGCCGCGATGCGTCCCGACGAGCAGCAGCGGGCCTTCGACGTGCTCGCCGCGCTCGACGTCGCACTGGTGGCGCTACCGGTCACCGACATGTTCCTGGCCGGTCACGGCGAGCCCGGCCAGCGCAGCATCGCGCCGGTGGAGCGCGCGATACGCAGCGGCGTCCGGGTCGCCATCGGCAACAACAACATCGGCAACCCGTTCGCGCCGTTCGGCAACGCGAACCTCCTGCACGCCGCGTGGCTGACCGGGATCGTCCGGCGGCTCGGGTCGCTCGACGACCGGGGGCACCTGCTCGCCGCGGTGACGACCGGACCTGCCTCGATCCTCGGGCTGACGGCGCACGGGACCGCCGTCGGCGAGCGGGCCGACCTCGTCG
>JAVEEB010000150.1 GCA_030840665.1 Frankiaceae bacterium
GCCGCGGTCCTGACGGTGATCCTGTTCCCGCCGCACTAACTCGTCTCCTGTGATTGGCGTAGTTGCACGGCGCTTTCGGCTGGTCTCCGTATCCACTGGAACAGGCCCGTCCTGAACCTCAAGAGGACGTCGGGCGTTGACCGACCCCGAGAACGTAAACGGGCCACCGGCGAAGGTCCGGCTCCGACTTTCGTCGGTATTTCGCCTGACTTCCGTCGGTGGCCCGGCCTGGCGGTGGAGGTGGGATTTGAACCCACGGTTGGGGATCACCCAACACACGCTTTCGAGGCGTGCGCGCTCGGCCACTACGCGACTCCACCGCGGGAGAGCCTACCGGATGGCGGGTGGCGTCTCGCTCGGAGTTCGGTGGGTCGCGAAGAAGGCCCGCAAAGCGGCGGCGCACTCGTCCTCCAGCACGCCCCCGACGACCTCAGGCCGGTGATTGAGGCGGCGATCGCGGAGCACGTCCCACAGTGATCCCGCCGCGCCGGCCTTCGGATCGAGCGCCCCGTAGACGACCCGATCAACCCGGCTCAGCACGGCGGCGCCGGCGCACATCGTGCACGGCTCCAGGGTGACCACCAGGGTGCACCCGGTGAGCCGCCACTCGCCGCGCACGACGGATGCCCGCCGCAGCGCCAGGATCTCAGCGTGGGCGGTCGCGTCGCCGGTCAGTTCCCGCTCGTTGTGCGCCGTGGACAGCACGTTGCCCGTCTCATCGACGACGAGCGCCCCCACCGGCACGTCCCCCGCAGGGAGCGCGGCGGCACCGGCATCGAGCGCGACCCGCATCAGCGCGGGCCAGTCAGGGCTCACGCGAGGCGCAGGTCTTCCCAGGCCTCGCCGCAGCCGGCGCGCTCGCACAGCGCCGCGATGACGTCGGACGGCAACATGCCTTTGGCTGTACACAAGGCACGCAACTCGCTGGCGGCGGTGCCGAGATCCGCGAACACCGTGTCGTCACCGCCGGGCTCGACGTCCAGCGGCGGCGCGTCCTCGTCGTCCTCCTCGTCGAGGTCGGCGTCTTCCTCGCCTTCGCCGTAGAGCATCGCGGCGAGCTCGCTCGTGTCCACCGCGCGCACGTCCGACAGGAAGATGCGGGGGTCGGCGTCGGCGTCGTCGAGGCGCAGAGCGACGAAGTACTCGTCGTCCTCCTCCACGAACATCACCGCGGGGCCGTCGCCGGCAACCGCATCGCGGACGGCGTCAGCAACGCTGTCGACGTCCTCCATGCCGCGCAGGTCCAGCTCGTGGGCCGTCCAGTCATCACCGGTGCGCACGAGCACGGTCGCCACATGGGTCACGAGCAACTCCAGAAGACAAAAGAAGTGGGGAGGTCCAGCTTAGGAGAGGATGGCGCCTTCAAGTGCGCGTTCGTACGGCTCGCCGAAACCGAGGCGGTCCGCGATCGCGAGCAACATCTCATCCGGGTACGCATCGATGTCGGCGAGGATGGCGCCCAACTCCATCTCCTCGAGACCGAGCTCACTGAAGATCGACAGGTCGCCGGCCGGCCACACGTCGTCCATGTCATCTTCGTCGGGGATGGGAAGCCCGAGCCGCTCGACGACTTGGCGCGCCAGGTCGTCCGCCACGGCGGCGGTGACGTCGGAGACCAGCAGGCGGAGGTCGCCCGCGAAGACCCGCACGGCAACGAAGAACTCGTCCGCGACGTTGACGAGCCCGATCGCGCCGCTGTCGGCAGGCTGCTGACGCAGCACCGCGATCAGCGCGTCCAGGTCATCCATCAGGCGTTCGGGGAGCATCCCGACCTGCCATCTGCCTTCCTCGCGATACGCGACGAGGGCAAAGTCCTCGATCGTTTCGACACCCATGGGCCGGCCTCCCGTGTCGACGTCGCTGTCCCCCGGATCTTCGCAGACATCGCGTGCGCTGCCCAGGGCAGCAGGCGAATCGCCGCCGCTGCGTGGTGTGAGGGACAGCAAGTTGTCACTGCTTGTGCGGTGGATACGCGGGTACGCCGATGCAGGACACGCTTTCGAAAGGAGCCCCTGCATGACAACGCGCGACACGATTTCCCGCACGATGCATGACGTTGGTCTCGCTGCCTGGTTCGGTGGCTCGCTCATGGGAGCCATCGGTCTGAACGGGGCTGCGGCTGATGTGAGCGACCCGCGCGAACGCACGAAGGTGGCCAGCAGTGGCTGGCAGCGCTGGACGCCCGTCAACTTGGCCGCGATCGGCGCCCACCTCTTGGGCGGGGCGGGACTCTTGTTCGCCAACAAGGGACGCATTGCCGGCCAGAAGGGCGTCGGGGCCTCCACGGTTGCGAAGACCGCCCTGACCGCAGCCGCCTTGGGCGCCACGGCATACAGCCGCGCCCTCGGCGAGAAGGTCATCCGCTCCAATGCCCCGTCCGCGGGCGGCACCACCCCGACATCCCAGACACCGCCCGATGTCGCGGACGCGCAGCACAAGCTCAACACCATGCAGTGGGCCATCCCGGCCCTGACGGGAGGCCTCGTCTGGCTCACGTCCCTGCACGGCGAGCAGCAGAAACCCACGCAGCAGGCCAAGGGCATGCTGCAGCGGGTCGGTTCCCTGCCGGCCACCGCCGGCAAGAAGGTCAAGAGCTACGTCTGATCCGCCACGACACGCACGACAGCCGCGGGCCCATCCCCCGCGGCTGTCGTGCGTCCGGGCCGTTAATACGTCCGGCCGTTATCCATGCGGCCGGGTACGCAGGCCGCATGCCAGACTCGCGGGATGCCCCGTCCCGTCATTGCCATAGAGGGACAAACCCCGCCTGGCCCCTCCTCGAACGAGCTCGCGCGCGCCTCGCGCGGTCGTCTCTTCACCGGGCTGGCGTTGGGGACGTTCATGGCGGCGCTCGACCAGACCGTCGTCGCCACAGCGCTGCCCCGCGTCACCGCAGAGCTCGGCGGGCTCACTTCGTACACCTGGCTGGCAATCGCCTACCTGCTGACCGCGACGGCCTTCACGCCTCTGTACGGGCGGCTCTCCGACCACTTCGGCCGCCGGGCGCCGTACCTCGTTGCCCTCACGATCTTCGTCATCGGTTCGGCGGCGGCCACTGGTGCGCGGACGATGGGCGAACTCATCGGTGCCCGCGCCTTCCAGGGCCTCGGCGCGGCCGGCCTGCTGACGCTCGCCGTGGCCGTCATCGGCGACGAGCTGTCGCCGCGTGAACGCGCTCGCTATCAGGGCCTCTTCGGCGGCATCTTCGCGCTCGCCAGCCTGCTCGGCCCGCCCCTCGGTGGACTGCTGACGGACTATGCCGGCTGGCGGTGGGTCTTCGCGATCAACCTGCCGCTGGGAATCGTGACGGCTGCCCTGCTGTGGCGCGCCTTGCCGGACGCCCGCGCCTTGTCCGCCCGCGTCGACTACGTCGGCGGGCTGCTGCTCGTCGCCAGCGTGTCTTGCCTGCTGCTCGGGGTGGTGTGGGGCGGCGTGGAACGTCCGTGGGGGTCACCGATGATCGTGGTCCTTCTCGGCGGGGGCGTCGCGCTGGGGATGGCTTTCATCGTGTACGAGCGGAGCGTGGCGGCCCCCGTCTTGCCGCTGCGGCTGTTCAGGGACCGCACTTTCGCCCTGAGCTGCGGCGCCGGTTTCTGCGTCGGCGCCTGCATGTTCGCGGCCATTTACTTCGTGCCGCTCTTCCGTCAGGTGGCGCAACACGCGGGCGCCGCGCAGGCCGGCCAAT
This sequence comes from Frankiaceae bacterium, assembly GCA_030840665.1. Taxonomy (GTDB): domain Bacteria; phylum Actinomycetota; class Actinomycetes; order JAVEEB01; family JAVEEB01; genus JAVEEB01. The sequence continues at coordinate 3,686 of JAVEEB010000150.1, forward strand.
CGCTGCTGTCGCTGACCGTGGGGCTCGTTCTCGGCGCCGCGCTGAGCGGCCGGCTGATCAGCCGGACGGGGCAGCTCCGGCCGTTCCCCATCGCGGGGACGGCGCTCATGACGGTCGGGTTCGTTCTGCTCCACGGGGTGACGGCCGGCACGTCAGCTGGCGTCCTCGCGGCCGACCTGGGGTTGCTCGGCCTCGGTATCGGCCTGGTCATGCAGGTTCTGGTGCTTGCGGTACAGAACAGCGTCGCGCGGCCCGACCTCGGCGCGGCCACGTCGGCCGCGGGGTTCTTCCGGTCTATCGGCGGGACTCTCGGCACGTCGGCGCTGGGGGCCGTACTGCTCAACCGCCTCCTCGCGCAGGTCCCGTCCGCGTCCTCGCTGACGCTGCGGCCAGGCCCCGGGGCGACGGCGACGCTTCCCGACGCGGCCATAGGGCCGTTCGTCGCGGCGATGCACGACGTGTTCCTCGTGGGTGCGCTCCTGGCGGGCGTCGCCTTCGTGTTGACCCTCGCCTTGCCGGCGCGGCACCTCGCTGAGCCGGGGGAAACGGCTGGTTCGGACCGTCAAGACACCCGGCGCGAAAGCCGACATTCAGGACGTATCGACGAAACCCTTGACCGCCACATCACGAATTCGTAACGTCCACCTCGCCGCTGGTCTCAGCGGCGTCCGGGATATCCGCCGAGTCCTGTCCGTCCCGGGCGAACCGACCGCTGGCAGGAGCGGGGGACCCAACTCCGGGCGTCGCACCTGACGTCCTTGGGGCGAAGCCGCCACCTGGCGGCCGGGCACCTCCAGCCCGAGCCCGACAGCTCACCTCGCAGGCGGTAGGAGACTCCTATGCCGTCCATGCCTTCTCGCCTGCCCCGCCTGGCCCGCGCGATCTGTGCGTTTGCCGCCGCCGGGCTCGTGCTGTCAGCCGCCCCGACCGCCTTCGCGGCTCCGACGCGCGCGACGACCACCGTGGTCACCCACCCCACGTTGCGCAGCGGCTCGTCCGGGGCCGCCGTGGTCCGCCTGCAAAAGCTCCTCGGCGTGCCCGCCGACGGCCAGTTCGGGCCGATGACGCGACGGGCGGTCGTCAGCTTTCAGGTGCGGCACCGGTTGCCCGCGACGGGAGTCGTCAACGCCGCCACGTGGAACGCGTTGATCCTCGCGGCCCGCGCGTCCCGCAACGGCGGCCGCGATGCCTCCGTCTATGCCTGCCCTGTCGCCGGGCCCGTCCACTTCACCGACACGTTCGGCGCCCCGCGGTCGGGGGGCCGTACGCACCAGGGCACCGACATGCTCGCGGCCCGTGGTACGCCGGTCGTGGCCATCGAGGACGGCATCGTCGAGAAGGCCTACGTGAACACCCTGGGTGGAATCTCCATCATCCTGCGCGGCCGCAGCGGCGACACCTGGTTCTACACGCACAACGACCGCAACCTGGTCCGCACCGGCCAGCGCGTGATCAAGGGACAGCGCATCGCGCTCGTGGGCTCCACCGGGGACGCGAACGGCACCAACCACCTGCACTTCGAGTGGTGGCCGAACGGCGGGGCCGCGCGTGACTCGTATCCCATCGTCAAGGCCGCCTGCGGCTGATCCACACGCCGTGCTGACCCGGTGCTCCCTGTCGAATGCGCAGGCGTAACGCCGTGCGGAACCACGAGCGCAATGTGGTAGCTTGGTCGACGTTCGCGCCCGCGTGACGCGCGTTCGTAGCTCAACGGATAGAGCATCTGACTACGGATCAGAAGGTTGCAGGTTCGAATCCTGCCGAGCGCACTCTGGTTGAGACAGAAGTTGACCGCCCCGGCCCACGGCCGGGGCGTTCTCCTTTTCCTGGACGGGTGGCCTGGCCGGGTCGCCAGGCCGTCGCCCCGGGTCAGGCGGCGCGGCCGACGCCGAGCAGCGGGAACGGAAGCGGCAGGGGCAGGGGTGGCCAACCGGGCAGCGGGTTGTCCGTGGCAGGCCCTCGGGCCGCCGCCCCTTGAACGTCCCCCGGCCGACCCGTGACCACCGCCGCGATGTTGGCCAACGAGGGCTCCCCGACCTCGAAGTAATGCGAATGCTGCTCGAACGGGTGCCACAAGTCGCCCCGTGCGGTCTCCGCGACGAAGCGCTGGGCGCCGAACCGCTCGGAGGCGGGGTCTGCGCCGAACTGCGCAAGCCGCCCCACGGGATCGCCGCTCGCGGCGCCGACCCACACATGTCCCGGCGGCACGTGCAGGTCGGCCGCGTGTTGGACGCCGAGGCCGGGGCTGCCGAGCACGACCAGGTCATCGACGCCGGCGTGGGCGTCCTCCCGGAGCAGGACCCCGGCCACCGTGCTGCCGTAGGAGTGGGCCACGAGAGACAGGTGGGGCTCCCCCGCCGACCGCCTGCTGGCGCGCAGGCCACGCAGGGCGCCCCGCAGCCGCGCCGCGCCTGCCACGGCATGGCCCGCGAAGGCGACGTCCACGCCCATCGGCACGTCGTACCCGAGCCACGCGACGGTGGCGAGCCGCCCCGGCCCGGCGTCAGCCTCGTGCAACCGCCACGCGTCCAGCGCGGTGTTGCCCAGCTCCGGCACCACTCGCTGGCGAAACCCCGGGACGACATACGCCACGTTCGCGGCCGTGTCCAAGTCGCCGAAGACGACCGCCGCGCTGCCGTGCCCGCCGAACGCGTCCGGGTCCGCCAGCAGCAACTGCACGATGACGGGCCGGCCCGCCGCATCAGTGCGGCCGGCGTAGGCGTTGAGGGTTGGCTCGATCGTGGCGACAAAGCGGGCGCGCCGGCCGAGGTCGTCCAACGCTTGCAGGCCGGCCCGCAACCCCTTCGCGTCGCCCGCCGCGAGGGCCGCCCGCACGCTCTCAACAGCTGCCCGCCGCGACTCGGCGTACGAAGTCCTGAACTGGGCCAGGGCCAGCCGATTCGCCAGGTCGCGCGCCCCGGCCGGCAAGCCGTCCAAGCAGCCCAGCTCGGCGGGCGACGTGACCAGCAGCTGGTCGCGTTCGGCCATCGTGCGGCTCGCCCACCAGTCCGCGACCGTCTCCGGCGGCGTGCCGGGCGGCGGGACACCCGGCGGCAGGCCCTCGGCCGTCAGGAGTTCACGGAGCGCGGCTGTGTTCCATTGACGCAACAGGATGTGCGCCGACACAACGGCGTCCTCGAATCCCAGCGCAGCCCGGGCATCCGCGGCAAGGACGGCTCCGATGGACACCTCGACGCGACGACCGACGGCGGCCTCGAGCAACATCGCGGCGATGCCCGTCGGCTCGAACGGCGCCGTCCGCGCCACCGCCTCCGCCACCTGGAGATCTGCGTGCATCGCCTCCAGCGGCCCCGCCAGCTGGACCCTCGTCGCGTCGGCGCAGTCGGCGAGGCTCAGCACCCCGGCGGCGATGGTGGCCAGCTCGCCGAGGATGCCCTCCAAGCTGGCTTCACCGGCCCGGGCAGCGGCGCCGAGCCACCCGGAGGGCCCACCCCAGAGCCGCCCGCCCACGTCGCCGGCGAGAGCGTCCCGGATGCTCCGGACCGCCTCCGCCTGATCGACCAGCCCGGCACTCACGCCGGTGAGCGGATCAACGGTCCACCCGCGCGGGTCTGTCACCGCGGACCCTCCTCGGTCAGCCGGGCGGCCAACCCGTCGTCCGCCGATTGGAGCCCATCGGCGGTGGCGCGCAGCCGAAAACCCAAGGTGCGCAGCTCATCGGCAACGCAGCGCGACACCACGGCCCACGCCCGGACCGCGGCGCGAAACGCGGCGGAAGTTGCCGAGCCGGGCAACGCGGCATCGACGGCCGCGGGCAGCCGCTCCATGGCGGCGCCGGCCTCCTCGACCGAGCCGGCGGTAGCGGCGACGGCCTCCCCGGCGGCGGACAAGGCGGGCGACTGCGCGCGGAGATCAGGAGATGACATGACGCAGACGCTAGGTCGTCGGGCCGCGCCCAAGAGGGCCGACCGGCGCGCCTGTGGACGGCGGTGCCCGGCAACACGAAGGCCGCCCATCCAGTGGACAGGCGGCCGTCGAACGAGCAGCGGAGGCTCCGGGATTTGAACCCGGGATGGGCTTGAGACCCAAACCGCATTAGCAGTGCGGCGCCATAGACCGGACTAGGCGAAGCCTCCTCGTACATGTCCCTCGCGGAACCGACAAGAGACTACGGCACGCGGGCCGTCGCGCGCGCGGCAGCCCGAGAACTCGTCCGGCAAGCTCACCGGGCAAGGCCTCTAGGGTCAGGGCATGCCTTCGACGTTCGACGTCGCGCGAGTCCGCGCGGACACCCCCGCCACCAAAACCCTCACTCATCTCAACAATGCGGGGGCCTCCCTCGCCGCGACACCCGTCCTGACAGCGCAACTCGACTACCTGCGCCGCGAGGCCACCGATGGGGGGTACGAGACGGCGGACGCATATGCGGACGTCCTCGAAGCGTCGTACGACGGGATTGCTGCCCTCATCGGCGCGCAACGCGCCGAGATCGCCGTCGTCGAGTCGGCCTCGCGGGCTTGGCACATCGCCTTCTCGTCGCTGGGCCTGCGCGCCGGCGACCAGGTCCTGGCGGACCGCGCGCAGTACGTGAGCAACGCGCTCGAGTTGCTGAACGCGGCGCGGCGCTCTGGCATCGAGGTCGAGCTGATCCCGAACGACGAGCACGGCCAGGTCTCCGTGGAGGCGCTGCGGGAGCTGGTCGACGAGCGCGTCCGGCTCGTCGCCGTGACCCATGTGCCGACAAGCGGCGGGCTCATCAACCCGGTCGCGGAGGTCGGGGCGGTGACGCGGGCGGCCGGCGTGCCGTTCCTGCTGGACGCGTGCCAGTCGGTCGGTCAGCTCGTCGTCGACGTGGAGGCGATCGGCTGCGACTTCCTCGCCGCGACGGGCCGCAAGTACCTGCGCGCTCCCCGCGGGACCGGTTTCCTCTACGTGCGCTCATCGATGCTCGCCTCCGCCGAGGTGGACTCGCTCGATTCGGGCGCCGCGAACTGGAGGACCGACCTCGGCTTCGACCTCCGGCCCGATGCGCGGCGCTTCGAGGGGTTCGAACGCTCGTACGCAGCGCAGGTCGGCCTCACCGCCGCCGTCGACTACGCCCTCGCGCTCGGAATGGACGCGATCGAGGAACGCGTTGTCGCCCTCGGCGCTCAATTGCGGGCCGGCCTCGCCGACATTCCTGGCGTCGAGGTCCACGACCTGGGGCTGCGCCGGGGCGGGATCGTCACCTTCACGGTGGCGGGTCACGACCCGGGAGCAATCTCCGCCCGGCTGCGCGAGCAGCGCATCAACACCTCCGTGGCGTCGATCGACCTGGCGCGCTGGGACTACGGGCCCCGCGGGCTGACCACCGCCGTCCGCGCCTCGGTGCACTACTACAACGACGACGCCGACCTCGACCGCCTGACCACCGCCATCTCGGAGCTGA